>SBGS01000073.1 GCA_006226555.1 Bacteroidota bacterium | reverse complement strand
AGACATTCTTATAATTATTATCTATAAACTAATTTCTTCGGGTTTCGGAATTTTAGGTGAGCATGATGTGTCACAATTTCCACTGAGTACCGTTCCGATAGTGCCTCCAAGTGTTGGGATAATCTCAGGGTCATCGAATCTATTCTCATTAAAATCAGTGTTTACAACTAACTGTAAAGCTTCAATTGCATTTTGGTAAATGTTCTTATTTTCAACTTCTTCCATTAATACCACTTTTTGCTTTTTTCGCCTCACCTTATCTTTAAGTTCCATTCTAGACTCTTCGAATTCTTGTAACATTTTCTTTATTGCCGGTTTCATTACCCGCTCACCAAATTCAGATAAGAATTCTTCATCTGGTAATATTGCCATCAGACTTAGAACATTAGGTAAGTTATCCGCCAATTCTTCACCACAATCATTATTTAATTTTTCCTGTTCCTTCTTCATCTGAACAAGAAACTCTCCACGTTTATAGTCTTCGGCGAATAACACGTATCCTATATCCAAATAACAAATTGCCTGAATATGAAAGGTTTTTCCAAAAATCTCTTCAATCTCGAAATCACTATGAGATCTGACATATTCTACGAATGACTCAAACTTTTCTGCAGCTTTTGGATACTCTGCTAACAAATAATTATAACAGTCTTCCATCCGTAATCTGTATCCCTCCATTGGATATCGAAAAACCTCAGCTATATGTTTATATTGATTTCTCATTTTTTTAGAAATTTATAATCCTCTTGCTGGTCGCTCTTTAAATCCAAATCCAGTTTCACCCTTCGCGTCCGCTGTTGCTTCGAGCATTTCAATTGACTCTTCACGATGTGCAGGTGGTATAACAAATCTCTCTTCGAAAGTAGCCAACGACGTTAGTCGATAAATAGCATTCGCAGTTTCTGAACCAACTTTCGCCTTGCTCATGAGTGTCTCCACTTCTTCTTCAGATAAATCACCTACAGTCTCATTTCTTCTGTGCATTTTAACACTTAAGAGTTTTTCATAGACCTCTCTTATTGCTCGTGTATCTCCATTTGAAAAGAGTGATGCCAAATATTGCATTGGAACTCTATTTTCATCAATTCCTGGGAATAATTTGTCAGACTTCGTAGAGTATAACCCTTGCTCATCCACTTGCGCCATTGCAGGCAACATTGGTGGAACATAAAACAAGTTAGGTAGTGTTCTGAACTCAGGGTGTAATGGTAACGCAATACCCCATTCCTTAACAAACTTATAGACTGGTGATTTACGTGCGGCTTCTAAAGTAGAATCGTGCACACCATTGTTGCGAGCTGCCTCAATCACTTTAGGGTCATTTGGATCTACATAAATATCCAGATGGTTAAAAAGCAGATCTTTATCATCGGATGCTGCTACATTTGCAATTTTATCTGCATCGTAAAGCATAACACCCAGATAACGAATCCTACCAACACATGAGTGCATACAGGCAGGAGCTTGTCCTGATTCTAATCTTGGATAACATAGAATACATTTCTCAGATTTTCCTGTGTGCCAGTTGTAGTAACTTTTCTTATATGGACATGCTGTCACACACATACGCCAAGCACGACATCTTTCTTGGTTAATCAGTACAACACCATCTTCACCTCTTTTATACAACGCTCCTGATGGACATGATCCAACACAAGCCGGATTTAAACAGTGATTACAGATACGCGGAAGATAATGGAAAGTCATTTGTTCCAATTGGAACATAGCCTCCTGATCAACTCGTTCCATATCCTTGAAGTTGACATCATTTCTTGCGTAATCCGGAGATCCTCCTAAATCGTCATCCCAGTTCGGACCAGATTTTATATCAATAGGTTCGCCGGTTACCAAAGAGACCGCCCTACCAATTGGTTGATCATTACCTTCTGGTGCGGTAAATAGATCCTGATATTTATACGCCCATGGGTGATAATAATCCTCTAAAGTAGGCATGTTCGGATTGTGAAAGATATTCTTTAATCCTTTCAACTTTCCCGCTCCTTTAAGCGAAACTGAATCTCCATTTTTAACCCAACCTCCTTGGTATATTTCTTGATCTTCCCATTTTGTAGGATAACCTGTTCCTGGCTTCGTTTCGACATTATTCCACCACATATATTCTGCTCCTCGACGATCAGTCCACACATTTTTACATGCAACCGAACAGGTATGACACCCGATACACTTATCGAGGTGAAAAACCATTGAAACTTGTGCTCTAATATCCATAATACTACTGTTTGTGAATGCTTAATTCTATTAATATTCTACCTTATTCATTTTTCTTACCAACACGTGGGTATCTCTATTGACACCTACTGGTCCCCAGTAATTAAAGTGATAAGTAAATTGTCCATACCCGCCACACATTAAATTCGGTTTTAAATGGACACGCGTAAATGAGTTATTCATACCTCCTCTTCGCGCTTCTCCATTTTCACCTCTTCTTTCTTGTGATTTTGGAATATTATATGTTCTCTCAACTGCGTGATAAACGATACAAACTCCTTTCGGGATTCTTGCAGAGACACAAGCTCTTGCTACATACGTACCATGGTCGTTATATACCTCTACGTGATCGTTATCTTTTATTCCTAATTCCTTAGCATCTTCTTCACTAATCCAACAAGGCTCATTTCCTCTTGATAGAGTTAACATTCTTAATGTATCACCATACGTAGAGTGAATGTGCCATTTACCATGAGGCGTAAGGCAATTTAACATTTTAGCTTTCCCATCATTTACCGTTTTTCTCAAATCACCATAAGCTTCAGGTGTAGGAGATGGTTTGTACGTTGCTAAATTCTCTCCGAATGCGATGTATGCATCATGATCTAGGTAGAAGTGTTGACGACCAGTCAAAGTTCTCCACGGAACGAACATATCAACGTTATATGTATAAGCTGCATATGTTCTACCTTCATGCATCAATCCTGACCATAATGGTGATGAATTGTATCGTTTTGGCTGTGCCTGTAAGTCACGATATTCGATCTCAATTTGTTCGTAACCATCACCTAATTTTGCAATTTCAGGTACACCAATTTTCTTCGACATATTCTCATATGCTCGTTTAGTTAACTTGCCATTCGTTAGAGTGGAAAGTTTAAGTATTGCATTGATAGCTTCTACATCATCGTGTAATGATGGGTATTCTGTTCCATCTTCCCATTTTTGAATGTGTTGACGATGTTCAAGCATTTCTTCATAAACATCCTCACACATATAATGGTTACCATGTGCACCTAGACCGCTTTCTTTAATTCCTTTACCTAAAGAGATAAACTTGTCATAGATCTTTTTATAGTCTCTGTCCTTGAAAACAATTTTATGCATAGTTTTACCTGGAATTGGTTCGCATTCACCTTTAGACCAATCTTGTAAATTAGTTTGACTAATCTCATCCTTAGAGTCATGTGACAACGGAACGTTTACCACATCCTTCATTACATCTGGCAGGTACTTAGGTGCCATTTTTTGAACTTGCTTCGCTAGATCACGGAAGATATGCCAATCCGTTTTAGATTCCCAAACGGGAGGAATGGCCTCCGATAGAGGGTGAATAAATGAGTGCATATCGGTTGAATTAATATCCGCTTTTTCATACCATGATGCTGTGGGTAACACGATATCCGAATATAGTGCTGAAGTATCCATACGGAAATTGATATCAATTACAAGATCCATTTTTCCTTTTGGGGCTTCCTTGCCTTTATATGTAATATCCTGTACAATTTCTCCAGCTACTTCATCAGCAATTTTGTTGCTATGTGTCCCTAGATAGTGATCTAGAAAATACTCATGACCTTTTGCAGAGGTTCCGATTGCATTTCCTTTCCAGATAAACCAAACGCGAGGGAAATTAACTTCTTCATCTGGCTCAACTATTGCGTGTTTTAAATCTCCAGACTTTAATTTGCCCACAATATAATTTCTCAATTCCTCTTCCGTAGAAGCGCCCGAATTTTGTGCATCTTTTACAATTTCGAAATTGCTCTTATTATACTGAGGATAATAGGGCATCCAACCATTTCTAACTGCCATTACCGCCCAATCTGCCGAGTGCATGTTTGCAATCTTGTTATCAGGAACTGAATTATAATACTTTTGGTTACCGTCATATCTCCACTGACATGAGTTAATATAGTGCCAAATTGGACCTTGCTGAAGACGTGGCGCAGTTCCCCAATCTTTAGAACTCATGATAGTAGACCATGAATCCATTGGAGCTAATTTCTCCTGACCAACGTAGTGATTCATACCACCACCATTTTTACCATTACAGCCGGTCAACATTTGAGCCATAATCGCTGATCGATACATGAGGTTCTCATGGAACCAGTGGTTGATACCAGCACCGACAATTACCATACAAGCTCCTTCAGTTCTTTCTGCAGTGCTTGCCCACTCTCTAGCAAGTTGAATAACTTCTTTTCGAGCTATCCCTGTAAATATTTCTTGCCAAGCTGGGGTATATGCCGCATCCTTATCATCATATGAAGTAGGATAATCACCTTCTAATCCGCGACCAACACCGTATTGTGCCATGGTAACGTCGTAAATAGTAGCAACAGCAATCTTTTCACCCCCATTTGTTGTAATGTATCTAACAGGTACGCCACGATTCGCTTTCTTATCTAATCCGAATTCTGTGAATTCAACTTTTAAAACATCATCTTTCTTATTAAGGAAAGTCAACTCAGGATCGTAGTCATTACCCGATTCGCCATCTTTAAAATTGAGATTCCATTTCCCTTGCTCATCTTGCCATCTGTAACCAACAGTACCCATAGGAGAGATCAAGTTTCCAGTATTAGCATCATAGTTTAAGAATTTCCAGTCTCCGTTTTCTATTGACTTATATTCACCAACTTCATTAGCTCGAATCATTCTACCTGGCTTAAAGGTATCACCGTCCTTTTCAATCTTAATTAGGAAAGGACAATCTGTAAATCGTTTGATGTAGTCCATGAAATAAGGAACTTGACGATCAACGTGAAACTCTTTTAGTATAACATGTGTTACAGCCATCCAAAATGCTCCATCAGATCCAGCATGAACAGGAATCCATTGGTCCGCATGTTTAGCGACCATACTAAAATCAGGAGACATTACAACTGTTTTTGTACCATTGTGACGTGCTTCTGAGAAGAAGTGAATATCAGGAGTTCGAGTCATTCCCAAATTGGCTCCCATCGAGACGATAAATTTAGATTTGTACCAATCAGCAGATTCACAAACATCTGTTTGCTCACCCCAAATTTCAGGGAATGCATTTGGTAAATCGCAATACCAATCATAGAAACTAAGGTTTACACCTCCCATTAACTGAATGTAACGCGCCCCTGAAGCATAACTCAACATACTTTTCGCTGGAATTGGTGCAAACCCTATAATTCGATCAGATCCATACTTTTGAACCGTGTAGATATTTGAAGCTGCTATTAATTCTGTCACTTCATCCCAATGTACTCGACGGAACCCGCCTTTACCACGCGCTCTTTGATATCTTTTTCTCTTTTCCTTATCCGCTTGAAGATTGGCCCAAGCTTGAACAGGATCACCACCACATTTTTTCTTTTCCTCTCTGTACAAATCAAGAAGCGCACCTCTAATTATTGGATACTTAACTCTAATTGGACTGTACAAATACCATGAATAGGAAATACCGCGTTGACATCCTCTTGGCTCATAAGGAGGCACCTCCTTATTAAATTGAGGATAATCTAGTTGTTGCATTTCCCAAACAACAATTCCATCTTTAACATGTATTGCCCAAGAACAACCACCTGTACAGTTCACACCATGAGTACTTCTGACAATTTTATCATATTGCCATCGATTTCTGTAAAACTCTTCCCACTTTCTTGTCTTTGGGGAAATAATATCTTCTATCCAGCTCATATCACCTTATATTATACGTTAGAATTCCTTTTTATTTTATAACATTAATGCTTGGCATCCCAAGCTTTATTTTGACGTACAAAAATTTCCTTTTTAACCATGTCTTTTTTGCGTTTCCACCAAAGGATATTTATTAATACAATAATCCCTAATAGACCTCCTATTCCTCCAAAAATGAACATTCCTAAGGCAGATTTTTTTTTCGTCTTATTTTCAGAAGATTCCTTGAAAAACACAGTTAATGCTGAGCGCTCTTTTTCTGTTAACTCGTGATTTTGATAAGACGTCGCCATTGCAGGAAATGGAGGTGCTGACAACCATCCAGTAATTCCCTCCCCTAATCTTTCATAGACATCTGAAAGGTCTTTAGCAAACAATCCCCCAGGCATAACATCCTTATGATTCACGTTGTGACAAGTAATACAAGCTGGCCCTCCGTTTTTAAAACTTTTAGACCCTTCGAAATACTGTCTTCCAAGTTTAGAATTAACTCCAGATAAGGCATTTACAGCTACTTCAGAACTACCGCCTGGTTTTGCGTTAACATCAGGATTTTCAACACCTTCTTGAGCATACGCTGGACTCAGCATGGCTATACCAATTATAAATGCTCCAATTTGTACTTTCAATTTCATCTTAAATAGTTTGATAATTAAATCTACTGTAAAGGTGTACATGTAAAATCCCTTAAACTATGATATATATCATGTATTTGACTAATTTTTACTAAATAGAATAATTCTAAATTATGCGCTGTATAATTCAGGCACTGAGCTACCTTCTCAATATGATCGATTACAATTGGGCTGTATGATATTAGGCAGGGATATTATCTCGCATAAAAATGGCGAAGAAAATCGAAAGTCGATAATGCTTGAAACGTGAATTCTGTTAGCGGGGTTTATTCGAGATCATAGAAGACTATCTCACTATTACCTTAAAATTAATGGAACCTATTTTTGAACTCGTTACTAAGAGATAGTAGGTACCTCTGGTTAGCTTTCTTAGCTTAACTGAATTATTAAAGGTATAGCCAGACCTTACCAGCCTGCCATCAAAAGAATATAAACAATACTCAAAGTCTGATAGAAATGATGTGACAATTGAAAATTCACCATCACAAGGATTTGGAATCACTTTTAGATCGAAAACTTCATCATCTTCTATACTAGCACTACATTCTGTAGTAACTGTGCTAAAAGTTATTCCTGGTTCGATTGTTCCATTTTGCACATTGACACCTCCTGAAGGTGATAGAAAACTAAATGACCCAACAAACCCACCATTGTTGGTACTTAAATTGCAAACAATATATTGGCCAGAACCTGCTATTGTATCACCAGACTCATTAATAAAATTATGACCAATTTCTACTAATCCATCGTTATTAAAATATGCTGATCCTCCAATTAGATTCCAGTTCGAATAATCATCTTCTGTTGAAAGTGTTCCATTGATTTGATTATCAAAAAAACCTTGATTCATAAACTGATGGGTCATATCAATATGGCCAGTATTCACCGTTTCTCCGCCAATATCATTTAAAAAATCGTAAGTTGTAATTAAACCAGAATTTGAAAACAAGGCATTTGTCACCCAAAGACTATCCAAATTCAAGAAACTACCAGTATTCAAATGTGTTCCACCAGTAAAGGCCACTCTTCGCATATTAAGAATACCGGCATTGTTCATTTGTCCGCCATCAAATAAAATACTCTCATCTAATGCTTGTACAACTGAGCCTGAACTTGTAATAGTTAGACTACCCGTTGAAACGTAAACCCCATTGCCATTCACAATCACTGCGTGAGATACAATAATATCATCGGTACCTAGTGGATTTGGAATACAAAAACAATCCCAAGTAGTAGGGTTGTACCAATCACCATTTTGTGTCGAGTTTATTTGACCGAAAGTATAACTTGAAAAAATGCATAGGATAAATAATATTCGCTTCATTTCAATTTGAATTATGTGAAACCGCAATATAGATAATTGATCATCTTTAATTTATGATACAAATCATACAAGAAACTAGCAATTGACGTGAGTAGTTCGATAACTCGTATTTGCTACTCAGTATTTGCTTTTTACGTTAAACTCTGTGTTTCTATTCGCCCTAGTGGGCCAACTTAAACCAATATCACAATAATTCGTATGATTCTTGACAATAAAAAGATAAAGAACATGCATAGAATTAATGAACGCAAATTTGATGAAAATCTTAAGGATTGGATTGATTATTTACAATATCCAAATGAGATTCCTAAACCAAAAGATTTATGGCTTAATGTCGAGGAAACTTGTGCTTTGCTTCGGTTTTCAGAAGTAACATTTTATCGTAAGTGTAAATCAGGTCAATTAAATTCTTCCAAACCATCAGGTATAATGATATGGATTTCTGACGCCGCAAAATATGTATTAAAAGATTTACATAAAAGCTCATCTATTTGACCAGGAAAAGCGGTCTTCCTCCTTGTCTTCACAGCTTCAACAAACCTGTCTGCAAGCCTATACAAAGCGGGCGGCACAAGCTTCGCCTAACGTGGTACCGTAATCCCGGGCTTGCATACACCGTTCCTTAGTCGTTGTTTCAGAATTCACCAATGCGCCTGTTCACTGGTTTGTTTCGCCTGTTCATCCGGCGTCGTCAGTCGCGGCTCCTCTGTCACCCCAGACCCCAAATAAAGTAAATAAGATTTTGCTGGGGTGTCATCGCCGCTTGTTGTTTGGCTCGCCTGCTAATCGCTCAGGCTACGGGCTTGATCACAGTTTTTGATCCCTGTACCTGCAGTCGTTTCGTCCTTACTTATTCCGGATCCTGCATGCGTAACTCCTCAACCACTTCGGTACCGCACTTCAAGAGTGTTCGGTTTTCATTGCTTCAAACCTTCACACACTTGATCTTTCCCTGTTTTCAAAAACTCCGCCAAGCCCTTGTGTTGTCGCAGCAACATAGGTCGTTCCCGTTCGGTGAACTCACTCTCCACTTCCACCTTCGCTCAACTCGCGGTCGGCTCGCTCGTTACGTCATTCCGTACCTCCATTCCTTCACTTGCCCCACACTTCAGTCCTTCGCTCCTCGAGGTCACTGCGTCCTTTCGTCTTCCCTCCGCTGGCTCAAGGCTGTTTTTCCTTAAATTCATAGCAATGAATCAAATTAAAGACTATATCGAAAATGGAATAATTACAGAATCATTTCAAGCTCAATTGAATCTTAATATTTGGAATGAAATAGCAAAACATTCTGTTGATCTCGATAAATTGGAGGAAACTAGGCGAAATCTATTTGTGTATTTACAACGATCTGCACAATCAGCAATGGTTCTTCGTACAGCTAGAATATTTGATACTGAAAAAAAACACCCAACAAGGTGTTTAGATGGATTATTTAAAAAAGTTAGAAATTTGGATCTAGAAGGTAAAACAATCCACAATCCCCATGGATTGAACGAATATTTGTCTTATTTGACCTGTTTCGAAAAATTTGATCCAGTACCGCAAAACACAAGTGATTTTCTTCTACCATTTATAGATTATTGCGAGTCTGAATTGTTCAAAATTAAATATCAATCTGAGATTGAATTGATTAAAGAGCTTCGTGATAAATTTATCACCCACAATGAAGCTATACAGTATTCGAAGAATTTTGACCCTAACATTATTAAGACACTGACTAATTCTGCAATAAATATTTCCATCATTATCGAGAGATGCCTTATAATAGATTCCATTTATCTCGTCGAAGACAGCGCTGTTAGGAGCAGTTACTTCATAAAGGATTTGATAAAGAAAGAATTGAATCAGTAGACTAGCCACCCTTTGCAAACGGCAATTTAGTCCATCGGTCGTCGCTGCGCAAGGGTTGATAAACCCCGCTGAAGCGTGGCCCTTGCACTGTTTCCTTCCTTGCCCTTTCTGTTGCCTATGCAATAGGGCAGCTGATTTCCTGCGCGGTCTTAAAATCAATTGTATGAAAAAGAATTCTGAAAAAATCTACGTCCCCTATCATGTAAACCCTGCTGTGATTAAAGGGTACTTGTCGCGCTTACCCAAGGATCAACTCATTCTGCACGGTCGCTACATTCGTATGCGTGCCTGGCATGCTGAACCGGGAAGTAATAAACGTGCTATGTTCATTCGCTTGTATCAATATTGCAGGCAGTTGTACATTCAAAAGTTCAGGTAATAAAAAACGCCCCTGGTTTCCCGAGGGCGTTCTCATCATATTCAGTAAACTATTTGGATAGCTTTTGCCAAAGCCACTTTAACACGAGACTGACCGCGAAGCTGACTGCAGCTCCAACCATTGCAAGGACCACAGTCTTGATATAATCCTGCGAGTCAATATTCGCAGCCACGGTAAACACCGTCCCGGTTACTGTTCCTGCTACTGTTGTATGGTCGTGGTGATGTGTCATTTGTTCTTTAGCATTCGGGGCAATCCGATTCTTCGCATTCTTCTCGAAACAATTCAATTCGGATCTCGATCAGCTCATGATCTTCGTGGCTTTCTTCATTGATGTCAACCGCCACACGATTCATCTTTCCACTCAGATCCGCACCTGCCTTAAAGCGAGGTGGTCTACGAGTTCTTAAGATCACTTCTGTTTCCGATTGTGTGCATTTGTTCTCTTCCATGCCCTCTGGTTTATTCTTCACTTGCAGTTACCGGAGCGCAAGCTTCGGAACTCAAACGAATTTTCAATTCAACACGCTCTGATGTCTCATCCATTTCTTCATTGAAATCGATCGCCACCAGATTTACTCTGCTACTGAGATCCGAACCGGCCTTGAACCGTGGAGATCTGCTTGCGTTCAAAGTCACTTCCAACTCTGAGTTTGTACACTTGTTTTCTTCCATGTCCCTCAGTTTACTCTTCACAGCTGCACTCCTCAGCACATGCTTCAGAGCTCAAGTGAAGTTTTAGTTCAACCTTCTCTGATGTCTCATCGATCTCCTCATTGAAATCAACCGCCACCAGATTTACTTTTCCGGATAACTCAGATCCTGCTTTGAATCGAGTTACTTTCTTTTTTACCTCAATGATGAGGTCTGATTTTGTACACTTTTCCATTTCCTTTTGAAAAGTGGTCCGCCTTGGTTTATGCAACCAGGGCGAACCGGTTACTTTTTCTTAGGCTCAATTTCTAGTACCCTGAGCCTGTCGATGGGTCATCTTCACAGTTTCCCGCGTCATCGATCGCTGCCTGACTAACAGCAGTCGCAACCGTTCCACCAACGATGAGGTAACCGCCAATAGTTAGCACAACCGCCGGTAAAGCGATAGGCGCACTAATGACAGCAGTACCTGCCGCAGCTACCACCAAACCAATGGTGCGTAGTTTCTTAAAGAATGGCGGCGTCTCTTGCCCACATCGTGTGAAAAATGATTTCAACTTGTCCTTGAATTTTTCTTTTTCCATAACTCAGATTATTGGACTTCGACAATGCTCAACGCATTGAATGCGCCATTCTTCAGCACGTACTGGTTACCGTTAACTTCCTGGAAGAACTCGATCATTAACAGGTAAAGATCTGTTCCCGCTCCAGCTGGAGCAGCTGCAGGGGATAACACCACGTTGGTTGAAGTTGCATCGATGGGAAGGTTGATCACGTTGGTTTCTTGCACATCCGATTCTCCAGTCGCGAAGTCAACTTTTGCCCAGGCACCGCGAAGGGTGATATGGGTTGCTCCCGGTGTTGCACTGATATCATTGATCGGAACCAATGCGTCGAGTGTAATTTCACCTGTTGCTACGTTGACATCGTATGGATTGTAAAGGATGGATCCAAGGATCGCTTTGTTGTTAAAGTTGAACCCTTTCAACAAGGCTTTCGCAGCAGGATCTCCGATTCCAACACCCACGTTTCTTTCACCACGGGCACTCACTGAATCCATGTTTTTGATCTGTGTCATCAACTTGGTCAAGCGAGAAACTACTCGCGGATCCGAAGCGTTTTGCATCATTGTACGGATAGCATCACGCACCAATTTCCCTGAACTTGCAGAAGAACCGAACTCCGCACCGTTTTCACGAGTACGTGCAAACGCCGGATCATTCTTGATACGCTCTGCTTCAACACCACCTTTCTCACGCGCCAGAAAACCATCTTTTGACTTGTAGAACGATAGATCTCCGATCTTACCGGTCAACTTGATTATCCCTTTTTGTCTTGCCATGATACATGTCGTTTCAATTAAAGGTCACTTGCATAGGTAGACCATTTCACCTGTCGACATGACAAATGAATTCAATTGATTTAACCCTTCAAAATCATCACTTCCGCATCATAATTAAACTGCCATTTTGTACCAAAATAGCCCATGGAATCCTCCAGCATGATGGGTAAATTTGTAGATATCATCCTTATGGCAGAAGTAAGGATCAAGTATAAGAGCGATCACTGATCGCGAAGACTGAAGACCCGAACGGGAAGAGACAGGTCTGAAGGATACTTAATGTATAGCAAGAGTATGGATAGTGTATAGATATTGTATGAAAAGAGTTGTTATTTACCCAAAAGATGTTGCCATCATTACTGGAAAGAGTGAACGTTATGCTCGTTTACTGATCCAGCGCATCAAAAAGCAACTTGGAAAACAAGAGCACCAACTCATTTCCATTTCAGAATTCTGCAACTACATGGGACTCGACCAGGATGAAGTTGAGAGTGCCATGATTCTTTAAAATCTAAAAAACAATTTGCAGAATGAAAAAATTGCATATCTTTGTTAGTAAATACTAACTGACAAGAATATGAGCGGCAAGAATAACATATCAATCGGGTTAATAACAATGGGTGTTTTTATGTTGTACGGATTCATCCTAATTTATCTTAGAGATTTTGCTCCTAATGCTAAAGAATGGGCTGAATCTTATCCAATAGGAAAGCATTTTGAATCACGTTTAGCGCATGTACATGGTAACTTATTTGCATTTCTAAATATTGTGATTGGATATTTATTACTTCAATTTGCTGATAAATTGAAAAACATAAAACTGATTTCTATACTTGGTTTAACGGGCTTATTAATGCCTTTGGGAATACTTGGTGAAGTCTATTTAGGTTTGCCTCCTGTTTTTGTTCTATTAGGAGCTATTGC
>SBGS01000285.1 GCA_006226555.1 Bacteroidota bacterium | reverse complement strand
GGGTCGTTTGGTCTTGTCTTTACTTTGACCTGATGGTTAAATCCTCCACTAAGATCCGATTGGATAAAAATGTGTCTGAAAAATTCCAGGCGCAATCCTAAATGCGTCGACAAACCGTATCCTGATAAACTGATCGTGCGCACATCCTTTTCACCTCCAAAGGTGAAGTCATTAAAAGATAATAAACCTCCCGCAGAAAGTCCAATATTCGTTGATAAAGCGAATTGATCCTTGCTACCTACTTTGAACCACTGATCCGTGCGGGTTAACTCGAAGCGTAAGTAATTTAATCCATCTGAATTTTCATAATGGATATGATCTCTATTTGTAATTACCGGCTCCGAATTATATATACCACTCCATAGATTATCCACACCAGGATCGATCTCTCCGCTTAGCGTAACTTCATTGCGGTCGGCAAAAATGTATTTCATGTGGTCGTAACCAAATGAAAGAGCCCAATGATCACGGAAATAATAACCTATTCGGGCATTGAATTGAGGTATGGTTATTTTATTCGGGTTGAAGTAAACTGTTGCATCAAAAGGTGAAGGATTATCTCTTGCGACCGATCCTTTCAAGGTAAAGTCGTAACCCGGGCCCTGAAATCGAATGTTTGACTTAGAATATGCTGATCGATTATAGCCCCAGTAGCCGAATAAGGTTCCCTCCGCATATGATACCTTTTTTTTCATCCTTTTATGCTGTGCTTCAGCTGCAAAGGGTGCAAAAATTATAAATGCAATCAGTATCAGTTGAAATTTCATGATCAGCTCATTTTAAGAAAGGCCACTTCTTGTTCTGTCAGATGTCTGTACATACCTCTGGGTAGATCCTTTTTTGTTAACCCCGCGAACATGACTCTATCCAACTTTAAAACTTTGTAACCCAACGATTCAAACGTACGGCGTACAATTCTATTCTTTCCTGAATGCAACTCAACTCCGACCTCAAACCCATCAGATCCCTTAACAAACTCTGCTTTATCGTACACAGTTGTACCATCTTCGAGTAATATCCCTGCTTTCATCTTTTCAAGATCCAATGGATCCACGCGTTTATCCAGCTCAACATGGTAGATCTTGGATGCCTTATGTCTTGGATGCGTTAGTTTTTTAGCAAGATCTCCGTCGTTTGTAAAGAGCAACAAACCTGTCGTTTCCTTATCCAATCTTCCAACCGGATAGATCCTCTCTTTACATGCTTTTTTAACGATCGTCATGACAGTTTTTCTTCCTTGAGGATCATCCATTGTTGTGATAAATCCTTTCGGTTTGTTCAACAGAACATATCGTTTCGTTTCTGCATTGATCGTTTGACCATCGTAACGAACGACATCTCCGGGTTTAACCTTATAACCCATCTCAGTGATGACGTTACCATTTACTGTTACGACACCTGTTTGAATGAATACATCCGCTTCTCTTCTTGAACATATACCGGCATTGCTCAGGTATTTGTTCAATCGTACTTCATCCGTATCAAATTTAGGAAGAGGATCTCCTTTCTTCAGTCTGTCCTTATGATCAATGTACTTTGCTTTCGCTTTATTGATCTTTTTCTTCGGCTGGGGGGTATTCGCCGACTTTGTGTTCTTACCTTGAGTAGGTTTCTTTCTTGAGTTCATCACGAGCTTAATTTTAAATAAGTAATCTTTCCTTCAGCCTAACGAACTTCCTGTTCGGGCTTCAGTCTTCACAAGCTCGCGCTTGTTCTTATCACGAGCTTAATTTTAAATATGTAATCTTTCCTTCAGCTCTATACGGATGAATTTCCGCATAGTTCTTCGAACTGAGGGGGCAAAGGTAGAGAAAAGAAATGATTGCCAAAAATTCATCTCATGGCCGGAAGGCATCGACTATGTGTTCCACCTTTTGATTTTTCTCAGAAAGAATAAGTGAAAAAACATCAAAGCGTGCTTCAAGATCACACTCATATTGATCGATATACGCATTTGCTGCCTTGATGATCTGTTTTTGTTTGTGTCTTGAAACTGCCTCATAGGGCTCTCCGAAATAATTTGAATTACGCGTTTTGACCTCAACGAATACCAATATTTCGTCCTTTTCGGCAATGATGTCGATCTCAAGCTTCCCAAACGTAAAGTTCCTTTCTCTTATGATATATCCCTTTGATAGGAGTTGTCTATGTGCAATATCTTCACCTATTCTTCCAAATTCATTATGCTTCAACTCATTCATCTCATATTTAAGTTACAAAATTTGAACGTTAATGAGAACACCTTGTACTGTCCAGCATGATAAAATTCTTCTGGATATTATTTTTCCCATTTATCATGCTTGCCCAACAAGCAAAGGAGCCCGTTTTACTTTATGGGAATCACTCCCCTATTTGCTTTAAATCAGAATTTCAAATAGCAAAAGACAGCCTTCCTGAAGACTTGTCCGACTACTCGGTAATTTATATTTTCTCCACGGCAAATAACAAATTAGATCAGAATGATCTGGAGAGATTGGTAGATTATGTAGAGAAGGGAGGGAATCTCTATGTTGGCGCTGAGAATTGGCCTTTACAATCAGAATTCAACCTGATATCCAACTTTCTATTTAAAAAGGAATGCTATGGAAATTTTAGTGCTACTGACGCCCAATCTGGAGAGTCTGGTCGTTTAGAACTTGATGAGCTCGAGCGCATTCCGGCCGGGAAAAGCACAACGAGTATACCACTTGATCCGAATTTAAAAGTGGAAGCATGGATCGAGGATCATCCCTTAATAATGTCAGGATTGATAGGTGGTGGCAAGCTCGTATTGGACGGTGGGTATTCAAGATTCTATTGTTCCTATCTGTCAAAAGACGCTGAAGCTGTATGGATACATATCCAACAGTTTTTTTTAGTCGGATCAGACGATACCGATTAGCTCGAGCGTTTCTTTACTTGCAGCTTGTTCTGCTCGTTTTTTTGATGAACCAATTCCTCTTCCGAACTCTTGATCTCCGATCATAACACGAACTACATATACCCATTCTGCACCTCGATTTTCTTCACTCAAAACCTCAAATGACAGCGTGTATCTATTCTTTTGACTCCAGATGAACAACTTCGATTTAAAATCGATCTCTTCTTCGAGTATGTTATTCAGATCTATATACTTCTTCAGAATGTGATCTGACATGCTCTTTTTTACACTTTTCAAACCGCCATCCAAATAGATCGCGCCAATAAGAGCCTCAAAGGCATTGCCTTCTAATGTCTCCAATTTGATCGTTCGACTTTGATTGTAGCGCAGGACCTTGGAGATTTCCATTTCACGACCGATCATGCCCAAAGTTCTTCTATTGACGAGTTTTGATTTGATCTTGGTAAGATACCCCTCGTCCTGATCAGGGAAGCGCATATAGAGCATCTCGGCAACTACTGCATCCAGAATAGCATCACCTAAAAACTCCAAACGTTCGTTTGAAATCTCATTGTTCACATTAGCTATTGATTTATGATTCAGCGCCTTGATAAAGTACGTTATCCTTTTCGGTTTATAACCGAAACGCATGAGCATAAAATCCCTGACCTCTCTCTCGTAGGCTGAAGAAAAGCGATTCAGAAAAGGAATAATTGCAAGCAATCAGCCTTTGAATTTACGTACGATCAACGTGGTGTTGTGACCACCGAAGCCAAATGTGTTGGAAAGTGCAACATTCACAACACGCTCCTGAGCTTTGTTGAACGTAAAGTTTAACTTATTGTCAAGTTCCGGGTCGTCAGTGAAATGGTTGATGGTTGGTGGTACAATATCATTCTTCACAGCCAAAACAGATGCAATTGCTTCGATAGCTCCTGCAGCACCAAGAAGGTGACCTGTCATCGACTTTGTAGAACTGATATTAATGTTGTAGGCGTGATCACCAAACACTTGCTGGATTGCTTTTACTTCTGCGATGTCTCCAAGTGGAGTTGAAGTACCGTGAACGTTCACGTAATCAACCTCTTCAGGTTTGATGTTTGCATCCTCTAGTGCCGCGATCATTGTATTTCTTGCTCCGATACCTTCAGGGTGTGGTGCAGTCATGTGGTATGCATCTCCGGACATTCCTCCACCAATCACTTCTGCATAGATCTTAGCTCCGCGTTTGATGGCATGCTCATACTCTTCAAGAATCAATGCTCCGGAACCTTCACCCAAAACAAATCCATCTCTATCCAAATCAAATGGACGAGAAGCCGTTTCCGGCGAGTCGTTTCGTGTTGAAAGTGCTTTCAAAGCATTGAATCCTCCCATTCCCATTTCATTCACGCACGCTTCTGAACCACCTGAAACGATGACATCAGCTTTACCTAAACGAATGTAATTGAAGGCGTCGATAAGCGCATTTGTAGAAGATGCACATGCTGATACCGTAACATAGTTCGGTCCACGAAACCCATACTTGATAGAGATGTGTCCGGCTGCGATATCAGCGATCATTTTAGGAATGAAGAATGGATTGAAACGAGGAGTTCCGTCTCCGGCAAAGAATGCCTGTGCTTCATCCTGAAATGTTTTGAGTCCACCGATCCCGGATCCCCAGATCACACCAACGCGATCAAGATTGGGATTGGACTCCATTAACGCAGCATCTGCTATAGCCTCTGTAGCAGAGACCATAGCAAACTGCGAAAATCGGTCTAATTTCCTTGCTTCTTTTTTATCAATGTAGTCTTCTACATTGAAGTCTTTTACTTCGCAAGCAAATTGTGTTTTGAATAACGAAGCATCATATTGCGTAATGGGAGCAGCACCACTTTTACCATTGATCAATCCTTTCCAGTATTCATCTAAAGTATTTCCTATCGGAGTTAATGCTCCAAGTCCTGTGATAACAACTCTTTTAAGCTCCATGAGTGCTAAATTATTCTTAAGTACTGTCTAATTAGTTTACGTTCTCTTCAATGTAAGAGATAGCGTCTCCAACAGTCTGAATGTTCTCAGCTTGATCATCTGGAATAGCAATATTGAACTCTTTTTCAAATTCCATGATCAGCTCAACAGTGTCAAGTGAATCTGCTCCAAGGTCATTAGTAAAGCTCGCCTCGTTAGTAACTTCACTTTCTTCAACACCAAGTTTATCTACAATGATAGATACTACTTTTGATTTAACGTCAGACATTTCTTCTATGTTTTAAGGGTTAATCAGGGGCAAAGAAAACCACAAATTATGAAAAGACAAAATATTATTCATAATATTCGATCACCTCAGCTTTCTCCTTGCGCTTTAAATCAGGCACCCGAACCCCTTCAGCAGGGTATCCGACTGGTATCAAAAGAAAAGGTCGTTCATTGTCAGGACGATCAAGCGCTTTAGCTATAAAGTTCATCGGGCTTGGAGTATGAGTGAGTGCAACCAAACCAGCATGATGGACCGCCAATAGAAAGAAACCGGCTGCGAGTCCAACAGATTCTGAAACATAATAATTGTTCAACTTCTCGCCTTCCGGTCCAGTTTCATAGGCACGCTTCATGATGACTACTATCCAGGGAGCGATATCTATGAACTCCTTCACGGCATCCGTGCCCAGAGGTTCCAGGTCCTTCAACCATTGTTCACTCATTCTTCCTTCATAGGATTTTCTCTCTTCCTCTTCGGCCAATTCCCTCAGCTTTGACTTCAGCTCCGCATTCGATATCAAACAAAAGGTCCACGGTTGTTTGTGTGCTCCTGAAGGAGCTGTCGACCCCGTCATGATCAGGTTTTCCATTACTTCTTTTGGGACAGGTTTGTCGGAAAAATCACGTACAGAACGTCTGGTATCCGCCCAAGCATAAAACGCTGCTGATCTTTCGATCATTTCTTCCTTGTTGTATAGATCCCTTTCGTAGGGAACGAACTCGTGTTGATCTTTCATATTTGTGTTTTAGCTTCCTGTAAATATATGACATGCGATCAATGTGCTTTACATCAGCTTTCCTAACTTTGCTACATGAAAAAGATGAAAGTAGCACTTTTCGCATCCGGTACAGGGAGTAATGCTGTTAAATTGATCGAGTACTTTAAAGGGCATGATCGTATTGAAGTGGCACTTGTTCTTAGTAACAACCTTAATGCTAAGGTTTTGACGTCCTCTGACGCACTAGGTGTACGAAATATGTACCGAGACAACTCTTTTGTGGCTGATGGAAATGCACTTACTTCACTAATGGAAGAAAATGAGATCGACTGGATCGTTCTTGCGGGTTATTTGCGCTTGATCCCAGAAACGCTAATCGAGGCATATCCCGGTAGGATCATTAATTTACATCCGGCACTTTTACCTAAATACGGAGGAAAGGGAATGTATGGTCATCATGTGCATGAGGCGGTAATAGCGAATAAGGAAAAGGAATCCGGCATCACCATTCATATGGTGAATGCACGATTTGACGAAGGCATGATCCTAGCACAATTCCATTGTCCGGTTGAGGCAGGTGATACTCCTGAAAGTCTTTACAGTGAAAAAATTCAATATCTCGAACACAACTTCTTTCCGGTTGTCGTAGAAAAAACCATTTTAAACCCACTTTATGCTTGAGTTTTTCAAGGAATTTAACGGAACCGAGCTTTTTAAAGCAAGTATGGTTCTATTTGCAGTAGTTGATATCGTTGGCTCCATTCCGCTCATCATTAAATTGAAAGAGCAAACGGGAGATATTCATCCCCTGCATGCCAGTCTCGTATCCCTAGTGATCATGATTGGCTTTCTTATACTCGGGGAAAATATCCTAAGCTTGTTCGGAGTTGAAGTAGAAGCCTTTGCCGTGGCTGGTGCCTTTATCTTGTTCGCTATGTCGCTGGAAATGATCCTTGGTGTCCGGTTATTCAGAGATGAAGTAAGTGGTAAAACCGCGAGTATCGTTCCTTTGGCTTTCCCAATAATTGCCGGAGCAGGAACTATGACATCAATAATCTCTCTCCGAGCTGAATTTGCGATGATCAACATTACCTTGGCGATAATCATAAACATTGCAATCGTTTATATTGTTCTTAGACTCACGAAAACAATCGAAAGGGTCATGGGTGCCGGAGGAATAGCAATTCTTAAAAAGGTTTTTGGAATTATCCTTCTCGCAATTGCTATAAAGCTCTTCACATCGAATTTTAAGATGCTATTTATAGGAGCTTAACGACCCGGACTAAAAGATCCTGATCCTGAACTTGTTCCTTCAATTATTTGCATCCCGTATTCGAATTTCTTTTCTACGGTGACGTTACCTTTTTTATCGTAAATACGGAATGCTCCGTGTTTCAATCCTTCTTTGTATTCCATTTCCTGAAGGAGCTTCCCCCTACGGCTGTATTGGCGCATCCAACCATCCAATTCACCATTCTTGTAATTCGAAATAACAGCAGGAACCTTCCCTCCCGGGTAGTACGCGATCCATTCACCATCCTTTTCACCATCCTTATACTGACCTTCTTCGGTAGGTCGAAAATCTTTATCTGAATAGGAAATAGCTTTACCGTCCTGCACACTCTCCATCACAACGTGACCTTTGAGAATGCCATAATCCATTGCGGTTTTTTTCTTGCGCAGTTTATAGGTAATGAGATCTTTTGGACGACCATTCTCAAAATAGTCTATCCATTCTCCAACCTTAAGATTGTTCTTATACTTTCCGCTCAATTTTAATTTACCGGATGGATAATATGAGACCCAATCACCCTCAAGCTCACCTTGCTTGAAGGTTGACATGTTTTTCAGCTGGCCGTTTTCCCAGTAATTCTTCCATTCTCCCTCCTCTTTTCCTTCAGCATAATCACCGTCCATCAATAATGTTCCGTCCTCGTACCATGTCTTCCAGTTACCATGTCGTTCATCATTTTCAAAAGTTCCTTCCTTGAACTTTTGACCATTCTTATACATGTAGGTCCACTGTCCGGACTTTTTTCCTTCCTTATAATGAGCATAATATGCTATCTCTCCGGTAGGATGCCAATATACCCAATCCCCATGTTGCTGGTCATCCTTGAAGGTTCCTTCCATGTCCTTGGTTCCTTTATTCGTATACCAGGTCCAGAGTCCATCTTTCTTACCGTTTTGATATTGGCCTTCCACATTGACCTTTCCGTTGTCGTAGAAATACTGGTACTTTCCATTCAGAAGACCTTTCTCATAATGGCTGATCTTTTCTTTTTTTCCCGTGTAATAGGCATATTCCCACTGTCCATGCTTTAAGCCTTCCTTGAATTCACCCTTAAGCGAAATGAAGCCGTAGATACTATGTTCTTCAAATGGACCGTGCTTTAAACCATTCTCGTAATTGTACCACTCCTTAACTGCTCCTGTAGTGTGATATGTTACCAACTCGCCATTACCATCGATGATCGTTTGTGTATGCAGGGAGTCCGGAAGATAAAACTCCCAGATGTAGTTATCCTCTCCCTTAACTTCTTCTACTGATTTGAGTCTTCCGTCAACATAGTAATAATGCCACTTTCCAACTGGTTGATCCAGCTTGTATTGTCCTTCTACTTTCTTGTGTCCGGTTTCAAAATATTCAACATATGTACTGTCTTGTCTGTCCAGTATGAAAAATCCCTGTTGCTTTATCTTTCCGTTCGGGAAATAAGCAATTACCTCCCCGTGAAGCATGTCACGATAATAGAAGCGCACCTCTTCAAGGCCTCCGTATTTATCGTAGTATTTCCATTTTCCGTGCTTCTCAACTGTTTCTCCGAATTCATCAACATAATATTTTCCTTCGGACTGAACCTTCGTTTTACTGAAATCCCAGAAAGTCTGTTGATTTTTACTCAGATTTTCCTTTTTTACTTCTTGAGCAGAAGCTGCAAAAGACAACAGTAAGAATAAGACAAACAGAAACTTCATTTTATATGTTTTTGAATTTAATAACCCCTTTCTACTTTTTTGTTACCTAGAAATTCATGATCCCCTGAGATATGAGGAAAATACCTGAGGCAACAAAAATGATCCCGATAAGGCGGTTGAGCATCACCAGACGCTTATGAGTTACCAGTGGCTGAAGTTGTTTCGCGCCTATGATCTTCAGGAAATCCACTGAGAAGAAAGTGGCAAGGATCGTTCCAAAGAATACGAACATCGTATAGTGATCATGTCCTCCTTCGGTGTAGCCGGCTCCCAATGTCATAACAGAGAACCAATAAAAGACAACCAAAGGATTAGCCAGGTTTAACAGGAAGCCCTTCACAAATAACAATAAATAATCCCTTTTTCGAACATTGAGATTAAAAACATCATCGACCGCACTATCGTGTACTTTCTTGAAAAAATTGATCACTCCATAGACGACGAAAAGTAATCCTCCTATGATCCTTACCAAAGAGTTGTTCTCCCCATGGGATAGCTCTTCAACCTGATTATAAAAAACGTAGGCGATAAAAATATAGACGATATCATTTAGCAGCACTCCAAGGTCAAAAGCTACTGCCGCTTTCACTCCTCTTTTGATACTGGTTTCGAGCAGAACAAAAAACACAGGCCCGATCATGATACTCAAAACACATCCTGTTAGAAAGCCTTTAATTACGATATCCATTCGATCGAGGGTTTCTACAAAAATAATGTTTCCAATAATCTTTCTTTCAACATCTGTCGCTTAATACTTTTTTTTCATTGTTTTCGGGGCAATTTGCCATATTTCATTTAAGATGTTTACCTTTGCCTGCAGTGAACCCTACGGGTAAAAAATACGTTTTATGAAACTTGCAGCTGCGAACAAAAAACTGGACGCTATTATTTCTAAGGTTGAGAAGGAAGGGATTTCCGCTAACGGCTTAGTGGATGACTTGAAGGAATTGCGTGAATACGCATTGAAAGAACAAGATCCTTTAGTGACAAAAGTTCTTCGTCTTACTTACGAATACCTGATCGAAAATAACAGCTTCGATGTTCAGGCTCAATATGAAGAAGATGAAGAAGAAAATGAGTATCCGATCGAAATCGAAGATCTGGACAACTTGCTTTATCTCCTGAATCTGCTAAAAAATGCAGATCACAAAATTAACCGTGAAG
Organism: Bacteroidota bacterium; assembly: GCA_006226555.1. Classification (GTDB taxonomy): domain Bacteria; phylum Bacteroidota; class Bacteroidia; order Flavobacteriales_D; family Crocinitomicaceae; genus UBA4466. The sequence goes on along the minus strand of SBGS01000285.1, from coordinate 3,270 downwards.
AGATCAAGGATTACCGCACTGCTCTTAAGCAAGAGCTGTACTGATCCATTTGAACTGATATAAAAAGTCTGTCGTTTGACAGACTTTTTTTTTATCCCACCCAACCCCTTTCTAAAAACCTTCGTCTATACTATTGAATGTTGAATTCTGGTTTATTCAATGTTTATTGGTTTTATTTTCCTTGCAGGTTTGCCTGAAAAGAACTCCTACCTCTTAATACTTCCTAAATAAGAGTTCTTTTCAGGCTTTTTTAATTGCAGTATTTGCAATACGAATAATACTTCTGAGCATGCGTGAATGGTTCATCCGTATTGTAAATGTCCGCTAGAATAAGTCCTATTTCATTTGGAAAATCCTTTACCAGTTCATCGAGATCAAGTTTTGAGGCTTTCAGCACCTTTAGTCGCGAATCCGTGTCAAGGAATGAATATATCCCGGCTTGCGCCTTGATCCCCGTTAGCTTTTCATACATCCAAACATATTGCGTTAGCTGGATGAGAAACTTTCTGTTGAGATAACTTTTCGAGATATCTTCCTCTTTCTGCATAAACGTAACGTCGGTATCCTGAACTTTACCGGATTTGTAATCGATAATGCGGTAATTCTTCCCAACACGATCTATTCGATCGGCGAATCCAACGAATTTCACTTTTTTAGTTTCACCCGCCACATCCAATTCCGTCTCCAGTTCCATTCTATATTCAAGGGCCTCAATATATAGGGGTTCCTGATTATTCATTAAGAACTTTTTTTCGTTCTTCAGGAAACGTTCTGTCATATCCTTCGCCATTTTAAACGCCAGATAATTGCTTCCCTTCAGGAAGTGCTCGGCCTTCATTCCATCAAAATGATTAGAGAATCGATCAAGTAAAATGTGTTCAAAATTCTTCAGCATCACATCTACATCCTCGACTTTTAATGAAACCGGAGTAGGATGCTGCACATTCCCTTCTTTGTCCAAACGAGCAAAAGGACGATACAGCTCCTCCAGGGTTTCGTGAATAAGCGTTCCAAACGTAGCAGACTCCAATTCCTCCTCAACTCCTTGTGATTCACCGAATGCAAGGACATATTTATAATAAAAGTCCAAGGGACAATTAATAAACGTTCGTAACAACGATGCGGATACAGATCGTTGGACGAGAACATCAAGTCGGGAAATGACCTCCGGAGATTTTACAACTCCAAACGGTGTAGGCTGACTTTCGTTTTCAATCGTATAGGTCTTTTTACGAATCTTCACATTTTTGTTATCTCTCGCCAGCTCTTTTTCAAGCTGCAAAACGTATCTACTTGGTTCATACAAGGCCATCGGAGATTCTGCACTCGAATAGGTAATGAGCAAATGCTCACACTGGTGCAACAATCGATAAAAATGATGAGCAAAAATACCTTGCTTGTCTCTTGGAAGTGGCAAACCGTGGTATCTCCTGAGATCCATTGGGATCAGGGTCTGAATTGGATTAGTTGGAGGAAGTTTTCCTTCGTTTAAACCGATACAGTAAATACGTTTAAAATCAATTCCTCGCGTTTCCAATAATCCCATGATCTGAAGCCCGTCTATTGGATTTCCATGATAAGCAATAGATTCTGTCATCCATTGACGATCGAAAAGATGTCTGAAGCTTTTTAAACCCATTTTCGGCAATTCATCCATGCCTAAGTTCTCAAATGTTATAAGACATCTGTAAAATGCTTCTAGACCTGCCTTTTCAAAGGCATCATTCTCGCCGAGTCGCTGGAAGATGAACGATGAAATTTCCTTCATCTGTTCTACTGCCAGCTTCCAATTGTTATCCCATGGTCGTACAATCATTTTAAGCAACTGAAAGAAGACATCCGTATCCTTGATACGATCCTCTTTCTGAGAGCTTATTATACCTTTAAGAGAAATGAAAATCTGATTTTTCTGAATAATTCTGGATTCAAACGATGTGATCCTGGACCTTTCGGCTTCATCCACAATTGCTTGAACATAAGGATGTTTCATCCACTTCAGAAGATCCGAATGGTAAAACGCGTCTGTCTTAAAACGTTGGATATTGCTCTGTACTGAAAAGATCAGCTCAACAAAGGTTCGAATAGCGGTAGCGCGCAAAGGAATACCCATGGAAATATTTGCCTTCCCAATCGTAGCCGGAAGATTTTTTACCACTGAGGTAATCAAACTTTCGTCGGCTAAAAGCAATAATGTCTCCTTCAATTCATCGGGTGATAGCTCACTTAATTCCTGAGCAATCACTTTCACCTGCCCTGTGTGTTGCACACAAGAAACCAGATCAATAGTTATTTCTTTATGCTCCAGTTGATTTTTTTGGGCATTCGTCGCAGGTATATCCTTCTGATATCTTTGAATAAACGTGCTGGCTTCATGATGCTGTCTTGACATGTAATACCTGTCTGTATCCTGAAAAATGACAGCGCGGCCCATATTCACCAGCTGCTTTATTATACTGACTTCAGCTGTTGAAAGTGCGTTGAATCCAGCAAATACAAAATGTCGATCTCGATCCGACCCAAAAAGGTTGTCTATATTTTCAGTAAGCCATCTAAATCCTTTACCGCTATACGCAATGTTCTTTTTGATCAGTTCCTTGTTCAACTCATTATAATATCTCGGTAGCAGATCCCAGAATTCCATAAATCTCTTCTGACCCTCAGAAAGTTCATGGTCGTTAAAGCTCCACTGTTCTATTTCCTTTATATCTGCAAGATTTCTGAATATATCTTTCGGATCGATCAGGTAGCGGTCAATATCATTGAAATCACTCAAAAGCATTTCTCCCCATGTCAGAAATTCTTCAAAGCTGGCCTTTACGGGATCTTTTTCTATCCGCAAGTGTACCTTATACAATTCAAGAAGAAGACTTGTACGATCAATAACAGTTCCCAGGAACACATCCTTCATCCAGCGATCAATGGTTGTGATCTCCGGAGACATGATCGGTTGTTTGTATACCCTTGCTAGTGCTCGTTGCAGATATTTCCGCATCCTATTGGAGGGCAATATGATCGTAAATTGCTCCGGCTCATAAGGAGATCTGTAGATATATTCTGCTATTTCATCAACGAACTTCATGCCTTCTTACTTAAGAATGTCCAGTAGGTATTTTTGTTCAGTAAGCTCGTTTTTGCATCCGGATAATAGTTCTTGAATAATTCCGGGATCTTGATTTTCGCTCTCTTTTCCCAATCAGTCTTGTAAGCGTTCATTCCATTTGAGGTCAGTTCCAACAAATCGATCTGTTGTCTGGTGTGACTTCTCCAGAA
>SBGS01000095.1 GCA_006226555.1 Bacteroidota bacterium | reverse complement strand
GTTGTTCCATTCATATGAGCAGCATTTGCAATTTCAGCAGCTTTGTAATAACCAATCTTAGTATTCAATGCTGTTACAAGCATCAATGAATTATTCAATAACTCTTGAATACGTTTATGATTTGGCTCAATTCCCTGAGCACAGTGCTCATCAAAAGACACACAGGCATCACCTATCAATTCTGCCGATTGAAGAAGATTGTAAGCCATCATCGGTTTAAACACATTCAATTCATAGTGACCCTGTGTTCCACCAACGGTAACCGCAACGTCATTCCCCATAACCTGAGCACAAACCATGGTCATTGCCTCTGCTTGAGTCGGATTTACTTTACCCGGCATAATAGATGATCCCGGTTCGTTCGCTGGGATGATCAACTCTCCAATTCCTGAGCGTGGTCCGGAAGCCATCATTCGAATGTCATTTGCGATCTTATTCAAAGAAACAGCCAATTGCTTCAGGGCACCATGAGATTCAACGATGGCATCATGTGCAGCCAAAGCCTCAAATTTGTTTTCAGCTGTAACAAATGGAAGTCCTGTGAACTCAGCAATTTTCTTAGCAACCAAAACATCATATCCTTTAGGAGTATTTAAACCTGTACCAACTGCTGTTCCTCCTAAAGCGAGCTCAGAAAGATGAGGTAAGGTATTTTTTAGTGCCTTTAATCCATGATCAAGTTGGGAAACATATCCGGAGAACTCTTGTCCAAGTGTCAATGGCGTCGCGTCCATCAAGTGCGTTCTACCAATTTTTACCACATCCTTGAACGCCTTAGATTTTTCTGCAAGTGTATTTCTCAATTGCTCAACTCCCGGGATCGTTTTCTCTACGATCATCTTGTAGCAAGCAATATGCATTCCTGTTGGGAACGTATCATTACTTGATTGTGATTTATTTACATCGTCATTCGCTCCAAGCGTCTTCCCTCCATCTCCCAACGTATTACCTGCGATCACGTGAGCGCGATTAGCAATGACTTCATTCACATTCATATTAGACTGTGTTCCGGAACCGGTTTGCCAGATCACCAACGGAAACTGATCAGCTAGTTTTCCTTCAATGATCTCGTCAGCTACCTGAGAGATCAGATCACGCTTTTTCTCATCAAGCACACCCAACTCACAGTTTGCATGAGCCGCTGCTTTTTTCAGATATGCAAACGCCTGAACGATCTCTTTCGGCATGGAACCTGAAGGACCAATTTTAAAGTTGTTGCGAGAACGCTCCGTCTGTGCTCCCCAGTACTTGTCAGCAGGTACCTTTACCTCACCGATCGTGTCTTTTTCTATGCGATATTCCATATCTATTGTTTGTTGATTTGAATTATTTATTACTTTTACCAATGTAAAACGGAACAAAAATAATAAGAGATGAGCATTTTCGGTATAGTAATCTTTCTTTTGATTGGTGGAATGGCATTCTGGATGTTGCTTTTCCTAATGGGATTCATTTTGCCTTATTGGATTACTCTTGGAGTATTTGAAATGCTTCGTCCGAAAAGAATTCTTGAAGAAGAGACAGAAAGTTAATTTGATTAACTGATATAAAATATTGAAGGGAGTTTTATGCTCCCTTTTTTTATGCCCATACTTTTGCTCCTTCTGAGCAGTTGGTGCAAATATCAATTTGATTTCGGTGGGTTAGCACACCTTTACGAAATTCCTGATATGCCTTACTTTGCCATACTTCGTTGAACGATGCGACATCGATCTTCCCGAGGATATGTTTAGCATCTTTATCAAAACAACAAGGAACCACTGCTCCATCCCAGGTAAGAACAGATGACGACCACATTCTCCAGCAATGATTGCCTAATTTATATTTTAACTTGTAAGTTCCGTCAGGACGTTTTTTATATCTGGCGTATTGTTCGTTGTCCGGCATGAGAGGGTTACCATGTTTGTAATCGTAAAGCTGGGCAGTTTTTATTCGAACATCTTGAACACCCAACTCTGATGCGAAGGCGTGAAGTTTTGGAATTTCGCGCTCATTGGGACGCACAGCAAGAAACTGAATGATCAAATGTGGCGTCTTTGAATTTAGATCTTGTTTTGCAGTCACTATCTCTTTGATGCCCGAAATCACTTTCTCCAATTTACCATTCACCCTGTATTGAACATAGGTTTCCTGTGACAAGCCATCTACTGATATGATTAACCTATCCAACCCAGAACGTACAATCTCTTCTGCCTTACGTTTATCTATAAAATGTGCATTTGTGGAAGTGGAGGTATAAATTTTGTACTTCTTCGCATCTTTAATCAGGTCTAGAAATTTTGGGTGTAAAAACGGTTCACCCTGAAAATAATAGTTGATGTAAAAGACTGTTCCATGCGTTTGCTCGAGCATTTTTCGATGCAAATCAAGGTCTAATTTTCCTGTTGGCCGTGTGAACTGCTTTAAGCCGCTTGGACATTCCGGACAACCCAAATTACATGCCGTTGTAGGCTCTATGGATAAGGCGTAAGGCCTACCCCAAACAAAACTCTTTTTGAAAATTCTCGAAAATTGATAGCTGGATCGCAGCAATATCAAATTCCACATTTTCCTGAAATTAAGTTGCCTAAGAATATTGATATTATCCGCGGTTCGAGACATTGATCCAAAGGTATCAGAAAATAAGATGTGAAAAAAGTTCGATTTGAAGTAACTTTCGGCCTTGAACTAAGTCTTACACGAATAGAGGACGAACAAACATGAAACAAACCACACTACTGATATTATTTCTCTTATCCCATGCAATTGTAATTGGGCAGCAAAAGTTCTTCATTAAAGATCGCGTTACATTGGAGGGTATTCCATTTGCAAAAGTGATGTCCACTTCAATCGCTCCTCAGCTGACCGATATTGACGGAGCCTTTCAAATACCCGACTCCATCATTACCGAAAGCTATATTACTGTCAGATCTTATGGGTATCTCGATACATTAATTGCACTTAGAATGGTCGAAAATTTTACGATCTATTTAGAACCGATTATGCAGGAAGTCGAAGAAGTTGTAGTTAGGGCCGGTGAGAATCCTGCCCATCGTATCATACAAGCTGCAATTGACAATCGTAAAAGCAATGATCCGCTTAGAAATAATGCTTTTCAATATGAAAGCTACTCGAAATTCGTGTTTGATGTAGACAGAGAAGCTTTAGATTCATTAGTTCCAGACGATTCGGATTCCAGTATGATGTCCATTATGGCATTCTTTGATCAGCAACACCTTTTCTTGCTGGAAAGTGCTTCGCGAAGAACCTTTATACCACCATCAAAAGACAAGGAAGAGATCATTGCCTACAAAGTTTCCGGATTTCAGAATCCGATCTTTTCAACTTTTGCGAACGAAATTCAATCGTTCAGTTTTTACAATGAGTCCATACAGATCTTAGGTAAAGAATATGTTAACCCGATTGCCCCGGGAGGAACCCGTCGCTATTTGTTCATTCTGGAAGATACGCTGGTTATCAACTCGGATACGACCTATACGATTTTTTATCGTCCCAGAAAAGGAAGTAACTATGATGGTTTAACAGGTAGACTTTACATCAATACTGATGGATTTGCGATTGAAAAAGTAACTGCTTCACCCTATGATCAAAGTGGATTTGCAGTACAGATCGTTCAGGAATATGCGCATTTGAATGACAAGAAATGGTTTCCTTTAAAATTGAGTACCAACGTAGCCTTTCCTGAAACGATTTCCGTAAACGGACTTAAAATGGTTGGAAAAGGAAATACCTACATCCGAAATGTTATCGTTGACCCGGAAGACCTGAAAAAGATCAAATTCAATAATGTTACGGTCACCACTACAGAAGATGCAGGTGAAACGGATCAGAAAACCTGGGAGAATTTAAGAGAATATCAGATCACAGAACGTGAATTAAAAACCTATCAGGTGGTGGACAGCATTTCCAAGGCCGAAAAACTAGAGCAAAAGTTTGACCTGCTTAGCTCTGCAATGCAAGGAAAGATCCCTTTGGGTAAAAAGATCAACCTCGATATCGCTCATGTTTTAAATTACGATCAATACGAAGGGTTTAGACTTGGAGCGGGATTGGAAACCTCAAAACGTCTTATCAAACACGTAACATTTGGAGGTTACGGCGCCTACGGTTTTAAGGACAAGGGATTTAAGTACGGAGGTTTTAGTACCATTCACATCAGTAAAAAGAGTGGTGTCGATCTAAAATTGAGCTATAGTGAAGATGTTGCAGAACGCGGAGGACTGAATTTTTCAAACGACGGATTCAACCTTACTTCACCGTCATTAATGCGTCACTTTTTCATCCAGCAAATGGACAAACAACGCATCGCAGAAGCAAGCCTTACCTGGAATGTACGTGCAAACATTCGTCTCAAGGCATTTGGAAACTATCAGCGCGTTCAGCAAACAGGAGAATACATCTATTTTTCTGCAGATGGAAATCTCGAACAGTTTGATCAAGCCGAGATTGGAGGAGAGATCACCTGGAATATACGCGAAAAGGTTATGATGCTTGGAGATACTCGTGTTTCCAAGGGAACTAAATGGCCAAAAGTACAATTGAAGGTTGTGAATGGTTTCACCGGTTTTGAAGCTTCGCAATTCAGCTACCTCAGAACCAGTTTGAACATTCGTCAGGATATTCGTATCAGGGCCTTTGGTACATTGACTATGGTTGTTCAAGGGGATAACCTTCAGGGAGATGTTCCTTTACTGTATGCGTACCGTGGAAACGGAACCGGATTATCTTGGAACCTATCCGTTCCCGAAACATTTGAAACAATGGAACCATCCAGATTCTACCATACGCAACAGGTTGCTCTATATTCTCGACTGAATATCCAAGCCTTTAAAACAAAGGCGAAATGGAATGAGCCATCTATCAGCTTACACCAGGCTATAGGATATGGAGAGTACGTAGGAAAAGAAAGACATTCCTATGCTTTTGAAAGCATGGACAAAGGATACTTTGAAAGTGGATTGATTTTAAATGGTGTTCTGGTCTCTGGTTTTGCACAAGTTGGAGCAGGAGTATTCTATCGTTATGGATCGTATGCAGATAACAACTGGAAAAACAACATCATGCCGAAGATCAGCATTGGAGTTATGTTGTGATCATAGATCAACTATCAGTAGCGAAACATCATCTGTTTGCTCATTATCGCCTTTCCAGGCAGTGAATTCCTCATCCAGTTCAGATGACTTGATTCTTTCAGATGTTCGATCTCTATGTAAAAGAAAGAATTCTTTCAATTTTGCGTACTTGTATTTTTTATTGTCCGTTCCTCCGAACTGATCTGCCATTCCATCTGTAGAAAGAATCAATTGACTCCCTTCAAGTAAAGAAAAACGATGGGTAGTAAAAGGCATATTCAGCTTAAAATAGTGTCCAATTGGCATTCGATCTCCCTTCAATTCTTTAAGCACATTCTTTTCACCAATGATGCAAGTGTTCTCATATACTTGATCTTGCTTTGGTTCAATGATCCATAGGTTATTGTTCGCACCCGAAAATTCCATTTCACGCGAACGATGATCGAACTTACAAAAAACGATATCGAGTCCATCAGAAACGGTTTTGTCATCTTTGGTCAGATCAGATATGATACGTTCACGCAGCAGGTCCAAGATCTCGCCCGTACTCCGGTCTCTGGATTTATTCATGATCTCCGCCAGGGCACTAATGGCCAACATACTTACAAGCGCCCCCGGGACTCCATGACCTGTGCAATCAGCTACAGCGAAGTAACTGACCTCAGCCGTTGGATCATTATAGACCCAATAAAAATCGCCGCTTACTACATTCCTAGGATTAAAATAGATCGTATGTCTATCTCTCAATAAACCCCATTCATTTCCATGTGGAAGTAAAGTGTTCTGGATCCGTTCAGCATATCGGATACTCTCTGTGATCTCCAGATGTTGCTGTTCGATCTCGGTTTTTTGAAGCTCTACAAGTTCATTTCTGTTTTTGATCCGCTTGTTTTGCTTATTCAAGATTATGGCAGCGATCACAAATAGCACCAAAGCCAGACCAGCTAACCATAGTAGCAGCTCTCGTGATTTGATCTTTGCTTCTGAAAGTTCCTTTTCACGTTCCTGGTCCAGTTTGAACTGTAGCTCCTTCTTCTCACTCTCATACTTCGCTTCGGCATCCGTAACAGCGCTATTTACTTCTGCTAAATTCAAGCTGTCTTTGTAATCATACGCTTTTGATAAATACTCCAGTGCTTTTTTATAATCCTTTTGCTTCGCATAAAGTTCAGAGATCAAATAACTTGTTTCCATGATCACTTCATAGTTCCCACACAGAAGGGAATACTTCATGGCGCTATCTGAGTATTGAAGCGCCAATTTATCCTCATTGATCTTATTGTAATTTTCCCCCATAGCCTGATAGCCAATGGCAATAGACAGATATGATCCTTTGTGTTTAGCGACTTCAATTGATTTATTAAATAACTCGAACGCCTTTTCATCATCTCCTTTACTGAAATAAATGTTAGACATATTATAAAGGAGCTCAGATTCCCTTTTTGGATGTCCCTTTTGTTGAGCTAGATCCAAACCTTTTTCAAAGTACGCTAAGGCTCTGTCGGAATCCTTGACTTTTGTAAGCAGGCCTAAAATATTGTAAGCCGTCATCAGGGCTCCTGTATCTTTGTATTGGTAACCTGTAACCAAGGCCTTATTACAGTATTCTTCAGCCTTTTCAGCATTATCGGTCTTATCAAAAACATATCCGATGTTACAATAGATCGGAGGCAGTAGCTCCTTTTTTTCCTGATCAGCGATCCTTGCAGCCTCTAACAAATACTTGATCGCCTCGGTATACTCTTCCTTATAAGAATGAATATTACCGATCATCTCCAGCGATTTAACCCTCCATTTGGTGCTTTTGATCCGATCAGCAAGTGCCCTACTCTTTTTAGTGTAATATATTGCCGAATCGAATTGATTGGAATAAACTTTTGCGGTTGCAATCACCAGTAATGAGGAGCATTGACCTTCATCAAACTCTATTTTTTTTGCAATTGTTAGCGCTCGTCTACTAAAAACCTGAGAACGCTCCGGATTTAAAAACGAAGAATCCCCTGCCATCCGATTCAACCTTGTCACAAGTGAAGAATCCCTTAAGGAAAATTCAGAACGATAAGCCCCCATTTTTTTAAGGATAGGGTCTTCTTGAGCAAAAGCACTAATGCAGAAAAAAAAGAAAAATGTAAGAGCCAGAAGTCTCATAGTGAAGTCTTTGCATCTAAAATACAAAAACTCTTAGCGCAACACATTTATGTGACCTGTAATCAGTTTTTTATTGTTCACAGGCTCACAGGTCTCCATCTCTATTTTATAGATGTATATTCCATCAGATACAGGCATTCCATTCGGTAATGTGCCATCCCAACCATCAAGGATCTCGTCTGTTTGAAAAACAAGTTGTCCCCACCTATCGTAGATCTTCAGATCAAAAGAGTCATAGCCGAGATAAGCAAATGTTTCGAAGACATTGTTGTGCTCATCTCCATCGGGAGTGATGGTATTGGGAGCGAAAAACGTGTAAGGCTCGATATACAATTGTTGCCTCGACGATGTATCCTTACACCCCCATTCATTCGTCAAAATAAGATAAGGATAATGATTCCCGTCAGTGAGGTATAAGTGTGAGGGATCAGATTCAGTTGAATAACTGGTACTGTCATCAAACCAATAAAAATAGGAAGCTCCTCCTACTGAAGTGTTTGTAAATTGTACTGCTGAATTACAAATATCCGTGTAATCAGTCGACATTTCGAAAGATGCCTCTGGATTCGGTCTTACATTTACGATATCCGCCTGTAAAAGATTTAAGGTCGTCACACATCCCGAAGATGTTGAAATGGTGAGTGTCACAGGATAGTTTCCTACCTGATCATACACGTGCACAGGGTTTTGAGCGGTGGAACTCGAACCATCACCAAAATCCCATAAATACGAGATTCCCGTTTCTGCGGTACTTTGATCTACAAATTCCGCTGTGAAAGGTACACATTGTAATCCAGGTTTAAGGTAGAAGTCGATCGTCGGTTCACTATACAAATAGATCGTTTTTGTTACCGATTCTGAGCATATTCCGTCATTTCCATTCAAAGTAACGGTAACTGATCCTGTTGTATTGAATGAAACGTTGTTCACATCTACCTGGTTACTCGTCGAAGGAGAAGCACTAGGACCAAAATTCCAGGTATACACTGTTCCCTGAGGTCCACTAACAGTTGCATCAAAATTAAAGCTGTTGTTCGTCACACAAAGAGAATCCTCTGACACAAAGCTTAATAAAATTGGCTCTCTCAATTCAATATCAACGCTGGTAGTGTCTTTACAGGTTGCCGTTGAACCAGCTACCAAAGTCACTGTATAGGTTCCCGGACCCGGATAGACGTAATTCGGATTCAATTGTGTTGAAACATCATTTGTTGTAGACAGATCACCAAAGTTCCACTCATAATTGATCGCATTTGTTGAATTGTTACCGAATGGAATGTCGTATCCCATACATTCGATGTTCGGAGGCAGCACGATCACTGCAGTCGGCTCTGGGAAAATGTATACTGAATCCGTGTAATCATCGATGCAAACGCCTTGTTGCCCCGTAAGCGTAACATAGTGATAACCTGAGGATGAGAAAGAAACTCCCTGTACGGTCGATCCATTCGCATTGGGAACTGATGCTGAATTATCGAAAGACCACGTATAATCAACATTTAACGACGAATTCGATGCTGCTTGAAAATCAAAGCTATTTCCAAATATGCAGAGTGAATCATTGTTCGTGAAATTCACCTCGAGTTCATTGTTCACATTGATATCCATGTATGCCGTATCAGTACAAGGCCATCCGGGATTTACAACCAACATCGCCTGATAAATACCCGGAGCAGGATAAGTGTATGTAGGCTCGAATAACGTACTTTGATCGCTTGTAATTCCAGCTACTCCAAAATCCCACGCGTAGTTTGTTCCTCCGTAGGAATTGTTCTCAAAACTCACAGTGAGCCCCTGACAATAAGACACAAACCCCGGTAATTGCTCCTGCGTCGGCAACAATGCCTCCAGCTGGAGATTACAATTAAAAACGCGGAATAGAAAATCGCGAACTGTAGAATTTATTAAAACACCATTTCGATATTCGTCGACTTTGATACCAACGACAAATAAGCCCAATAAATTCGGAGAAGCCGTCAACAGGCCTGTATTCGGATCAATGTTAATCGTAGCTCCCGGACCGAGTGGGTTTGCTGTTGAAAATCCTCCAGCCCACATAACCGGAGGATATGGCGGTGCAGGAGTTGGATTTGGTAGAGGATTGAAAGAGTTCGCTCCCGCATTTGGCTGAACAAGTGAATAGACCAATTGATCTCCATCCGGATCAGTAGCGCTGTGATCGAAAACCAGATCTTCGTTATTACAAAGTAAGAGTGGTGGGTACTCATCAAATCTAGGACTACTGTTCTGCCAGCTCCCAGTATCAACACCGGGTACATGACAAGTCAACGTAAATCCCGTATCGTCGGGATTAATGAGGTTCGTGATATTCGGCCCACGACAACATCGCTGGTAGGACACATTGTAGCCACCTACTGCCGGAGGAAGGTTTACGACAACCACATAAGTTGCAACCTCTGTACATATATTGGTTGGCGGTGTTACACAAGGGTTATTGAAGACAACCGGTAAAACTGTACTTCCCGGAAATGGAACCGCAACGTTTTGTACCATCACTCCATTAGCCGCATATACTGCAAGCATAAGAGGATCATCGTAAGCGGCACCGGTAGAAAGACAATCTCGGTATACACTGATCGTGAAGCGATAATTATTGTTCCCTAAATAATCATAGTAAATATCTCCCCCAACAATATGGGAAGCCCTTGATGTTAGGGCAATTACAACAAACACTATGTACAGAAAGCGGTTCAACATCAGCTAGACGTAAAATTATTGCAATTGTTGTTCCAAAACACAAAATATTGTGAAGTGTACGAGTTATTTACTGATTGTGTTCCAGTCCTGAGGAGAAAATAAATAATTGAATCCCAGCTTATTTACGACCATTTCACCCGATACTCTTCTATTAATATCAGGCGAAGAACCAAAAGTCGGGGCTTGAAGACCAAACTCCAACGCAGCCTCCGTATAATACGTTTTCTTATCCTGCTCTATGTTGAATACCAAATTATATATGCCAGGTCTGAAGTCACTGATCAGGAATTGAACGAATCGAACGATATCGTTGTGATGTATCAGATTAACGGGTGCAGTACCATCTTCCGGCTTTACCTTTCCACTCATATAAAATATGGGATGCCGGTTCTCACCAATGAGTCCACCTAATCTCAAAACAGCACTTCTCTCTCTTCCAACAGATAGCACTGCCCTTTCAGCAAGATACAAACTATTTAAGGACTCATCACGGTTAAAAACGTACGTCTCATCGTAGTTTCCTTCCTTTTGCGGGTAAACCCCGATGGAGCTCGTAAAGATCAATTTTACGTTGTCATCAAAAAGTGAAATGAAATTTGATAATGCTATTCCATAGCTCGTGATCTCATTTTTTTCAATTGGCGGCAGTGAAAGGATCACAAGATCCGTTTTATCTGTTATTTCCTGTGATAATTGCGAAAAAACTGTCGAAAAGTGGTATTCTATCGGAATAATCCCAAGTTCTTTTATTTGATCTCTTGATTCCTCTGATCTCCACGTACCGTAAACTTCGTGACCTTCATAGACAAGAGCTTTCCCTATTTGAGAACCAAGCTTTCCACATCCTCCAATTACTATTTTCATGGCATAAATTGAGTACCTAAAATTACGAATCATTACCTTTGAATATGGAATTTTCAAAATGGTTCGTCCGTTTAAACTGGATTGCTTTAGTACTGATCTTTCTGGTTGTAATAGCAGGTAGTTTAGTAAGAATTACCGGAAGTGGAATGGGTTGCCCTGACTGGCCGAAGTGTTTTGGTGAATGGATCCCTCCTACCAATGATGCCAACTTACCGGATAACTACAAGGATATTTATTCAGAGAAACGGGGAAAGAAACTGGAAAAATTCACCAGCTTCCTAAAGAAGATCGGTCTGGATGAAACAGCTAAGAAACTGGAAAATGATCCCAGTATTCTGATTGAGCAAGATTTTAACGCGAGAAAAACCTGGACAGAATACGGTAACCGACTTGTCGGATTCCTTTCCGGAAATGCTTTACTAATTGCATTCATCTGGATGATCGTGCGCTATCGGAAAAACCGAAAACTGCTACTGATCGCTGCAGTTAACCTTGTGATCCTTGTCGTGCAGGCATGGTTCGGCTCAATCGTAGTCGCATCGAACCTCGTACCATGGACCATAACCGTTCACATGTTATTGGCATTGGTGATCATTGGTTTACAGTTATACATCTTGCGAATGATCAGTCCATCGCAGCGCAAAAACCTGTTATTACCAAAAGCCACGAGAATATTAATGTTTGTCATTTTTGCCATTACCTTCTATCAAATGTTTTTGGGTACTCAGGTAAGGGAAGAAATTGATACCTTGACCAAGCTTGGTTATTCACAGGAACAATGGATCGAAATGATCGGTATGCCTTTTTACATTCATCGCAGTTTTTCGTGGTTAGTACTCTTATTGCTGATATACATCTTTTACATCAATGAGAAAAATGAACGCTATGTACCTATACGATGGTTGTTCGGACTTTTAGCAGTAGAACTTATTTCGGGCGTTTTATTGGCTCATATGGACATGCCAGGTTTAGTACGTACACTACACTTATTATTCGCAAGTGCTATGTTCGGCATCCTTGTAATGATCTTGTTTAGAAGCAAACCAGCTAACCTTCAAAAAGTTTAGAAAATCATACACTTAATTGGCCTATTAGCCGCGATAGCAGTTGGTATAGTACTTGGACTTGTCGGGGGTGGAGGGTCAATTTTAACCGTCCCGCTCGTTCATTACTTTTTTGACACTTCAATGCTGATCGCCACTACCTATTCTTTGATCGTAGTGACCTTATCATCATTTTTCGGAGTAACACAACGCATTCGCACCAGGCAAATCGACTATAGAGTTGGGATCATATTTGTTATTCCCAGTATGCTCGTTGCTTTTTCGATCCGATTCTGGCTAATGCCATTATTCCCGATAGAAATAAGTTATGGCACATTTGAAATAAGTCGTGATCTGGTAATCACATTACTTCTAGTGATCGTTTTGTTTTTCACAGCCATTAGAATGTTAGCGAAATCTTCCGATGTCATACAAAAGCACAACAAAAAAAAAGGTACGATTAGCATGTATGGTCTGCTGACAGGGATGTTAAGTGGTTTTATCGGGGCCGGCGGAGGTTTCATCATTGTGCCTATTCTCATGCGGATCGGACTTGACATGCGCAGAGCTGTAGGCACATCAATGTTCATCATAACCATACAATCGATCTTAGCTCTAATAGGAGATTTTTACAATCCCGAAATTCGATCCTTGGGAATTGACTGGCAGCTTGCAGCTTTATTGAGCCTCTTGACTATTGGCGGAGTGTACATCGGAACAAAAATGCAGCGAAAGATCTCCAGTTTATGGCTTCGAAGAATATTTGCCATCTTGTTGTTGTGCGTAGCTATTGGAATGATAAGCAATCTGATGAATAATTAATTGAGCTATACTAAATTTGTTATTCAAATATTATATTTGCACTCCTGATCGAGAACGATCGATCATCGAAAAAAATATGAAAGTTGATATTCTTATTTCTGAAAAGAATGGGTTTATCGAGCGTTGACATGTTCAACGTACTTTCCTTGGTCCTATAGCTCAGCCGGTTAGAGCACCTGACTCATAATCAGGGGGTCCCTGGTTCGAGCCCAGGTGGGACCACATAAGCCTCACAGTCTGTGGGGCTTTTTTATTTTCTATTCAACGCAAAGTCTTTTGTAAAGTAGTAGCACAAAAACAAATAGTGTATTACATTTGAAAGATCAATTTACGTTGGACCGAAATTCGAAATACGAACAAAAGCTTGAACAGCTATTCAAAGTAGCATTTATACTGAGTGTCCTTGGTGTATTGTTATCTGTTGTCGATTATGGTTTTGATCAAGGACGGCTTTTACAATACTCCATCAATCTGTTTTATTTTTTCGTGATCGGTGTCGGGATCTTCTCAACTGCGGTTCGATACTTTGCACTAAAGCGGAAACCCCCTGCAAAAGTCTTTGTTTTTGATGTACTGTCTATCGGAGTTTCCATCCTCGTCATTGGCTATCATATTGTTCTTCAATACAGCTCTAAATCCGGTTATTTTCTGAGTAGCGATCTCATGATCAATCTGGCTCTATTCCT
>SBGS01000119.1 GCA_006226555.1 Bacteroidota bacterium | reverse complement strand
TAGTACTCAGCGGCACCTGAAAATGCAACGCGGAAACCTGAAATTACTTCGTCAAAGAAAAGCAGTGTTCTGTATTCATAACAGATCTCTCTCAATGCCTGAAGGAAGGTAAGGTCCTGAAGGAGCAAACCGTTATTCGCCGGTATTGGTTCTATGATGGCACAAGCGATCTCATTCCCAAATTCCTGGAAGCATTTTGAAAGAGCATCCAGATCATTTAGGGGTAAAACAAGTGTTTCATTTGCATATTCTTCAGGAACACCCGAGCTTGATGAGGTACCAAGAGTTGCTAAACCACTTCCTGCTTTTACAAGCATTGAATCGACATGACCGTGGTAACACCCCTCAAATTTCAGCACTTTTTTTCTGCCGGTGTATCCACGCGCAAGACGAAGTGCAGACATTACGGCTTCCGTACCGGAACTTACAAAACGGATCTTTTCAATGAATGGATTTCTGCTGAGGATCAATTCTGCAAGCTCATTCTCCTTAACAGTTGGAGCACCGAAGCTTGATCCGTTTTTTAATGTTTCCACGACACCATTGAATACAGATGGATGGTTATGACCAAGGATCAATGGTCCCCAGCTGCAGCAAAAATCGATAAATTCATTCCCGTCTTCATCCCATACTTTAGCCCCATCACCCTTATGCATGAAGAGCGGAGCGCCCTCAACGGACTTAAACGCCCTCACAGGTGAATTTACTCCTCCCGGAAAGTAATGTTTGGCTTTTTCAAAAAGTTTTTCAGAATTCGTTCGGGTAATATTCTTTGATGTGCTCATATGTTTGCTCAAAAAGTGAAGGATTACAAAGATAGTAATCGAATGTCTTCCTTGTTGAGTGAATCAGTTTCTTTTTAATTGGGGAAGAACAAAGAGTTCGACGACGAGAATAGCGTAAAGTATCACGTATTCCACTAGCATATATCCTTTAACTTCATGATAAACACCACCATCGAAAGAGAAGTATACAAAGATGACCAGGAAGCTCCATATACTCGCAAACTTCCATTTTACAAGTGGTGCTAATCCTATAAGCGGAATGAGATACCAAGGATGCACGACTCGAGAGATCAGCAGATAAAACAGATATATCAGCACGAAGCGTTCAACGAGTTTGTACTTTTCTCCGTAGCGATTGACCAGCCAAAAACCAATGAGTAAAGTAAGAGGTAGCAGGTAATTGTACATCCCTACGATATTGATATCCGGGAATGTTTTTTGCATATCCAGCAGCAGGTAGTACAGTCCTGCATTGAACTCCAGCCAGTATTTATAAAGCTTGAGACTTTCATATAAATTCTGAAGACTCGATATATCGGTAAAAGGGTAAAACAATAAAGCAAAAAGTAGCATACTTATTCCTCCGAATAACGCCAATTGCTTAAAATTTATATGTCGGAATCCGACTCCGAGCAAAAAGAGTGGATTGAGCTTGGTAGCGATCGCCATTGCCATTGGAATTCCGGAGAAAACGAAATGCCTTTTTTCAATAAGAAGTAATGTAAGCAGAATAAAGAACAAAGCAATTCCTTCAAGATGAAGATTCCCGATAAATTCACTCATTACCAGAGGATTTAGCCAATATAGCATTACTCTCAGGGGATTTTGACCCCAGCGTTTTAATAGGGATACCAGCAGAAAAAACGTTCCCACCTCAAAACAAAGGTCTACCATACGCATCACAAGCACGGACCCTTCGATTGATCGAACCAGCGCAACAGAAACGTAAAAAAGTGATTGTGCAACGGGTGGATATACAGAATAGTATCGGTAAGAATTCATCCCTTGCGGGAAATCCTTCGTGTGAAGTAACTTATCGTATTCCTGAAGTGGTTTTGCCCATGTTTCTTTCATTTGAAGAATAGAATCAGGACTATACGCGAATGGGTCTACACCGGATTCAACCAGTTTACCATCCCAGAGATACCTCAGGTAGTCATCAGATAATTTCGGTGATTCAGGGAAGAAGACCAGTCGCCCAATAAGGCCCAGAAGAAATACGAAAAGTAACAGCCGATAATTCGTTTTCCGAAGTAAAATGAATAAACTGAAGAATCCGAGAAATGCAAGCATTAAGGCCTGAACTAATTGCGTACTCTCATTACGATGTGTAATGGAAGTGTAATAAATGCCGACCAGCAAACACAGCGACCCCAAACTATAAATGACAAGCTGACTATATCTTTCTGTGAATGACATTTGCGATGATATTTGCAGTTAGTCCAAGAAAAAACATGACTTCATAGACAAGCAATGGAATGATGCCGGTTTGCATGGTGTAGATTATGGCCACTACGCAATAGGCCCACAAGATAAGCTCCAAAACAAAAACTGGAGTTAGCTTAACACCGGCATATTTTTTTGTCTTCCAGTCTTTGACCTTACGCGTAATATTGAACTTTGGCGTACGAACGAAATCTGAGCGTTTACCCACATATCCCTCGATAACTCCGATCATGAGATAGAGTGAAATTCCCATGCTCGTCATGAGAAACATCGGGAATAAAACAGGGAATGTAACGAGTGTTTTTAATTTGTTTCGCGAGACCTTCAGGTTTCCGATAAGGAAGACGAAGAAAAGTAATATTGTGGTCAGATAGGTATAATTCAGTAAACCGAATGGATCTGCTTGCTTTCCAAAATGAGAAAAGAAATAAGCCATGGGTAAAGACAACAGAATAAACGAAACGATCAGAATATAAGCCGAGCTATTCAGCAGGTGGAATGCCCCAATGATCTTCGAGCCAAGCGAGAGGTTCTTTGTTTTGAACAAGGCCTTTAAATTCTTTCGACTGCATTCGGCTGCGCCTTTCGACCATCTGAACTGCTGTACCTTAAATGCCGGAAGAGAAACCGGAAGCTCGGATGGCGCCTGAATATCCATCATATACTTAAACTTCCAACCCTTCATCTGTGCACGAAAACTAAGGTCAAGGTCTTCCGTTAGGGTATCAGCCTGCCAGCCGCCTCCATCATCAATACAGGTTCTCCTCCAGACCCCTGCGGTGCCATTGAAATTAATGTAGGCTCCCGCTTTGTTTCTTCCAACTTGTTCGACCGTAAAGTGTGTATTCAGGAATATTGCTTGTATTCTCGTCAATAAAGAATGATCCTCATTGATGTGCGCCCAGCGGCTTTGCACAACCCCGATCTTCTGATCTGAATAAAAATGAGGTATCGTCAACTTGAGAAAATCTTTGTTTGGAATGAAATCGGCATCAAAAATGGCAACATAAGGCGCCCCGCATAGCTCCAGGCCGTATGCCAGAGCGCCGGCTTTGAATCCTGTTCTGTTTGGACGTTGAATGTGTTCGATGTGTATACCTGTTGACTGATAGTGCTTCACAAGAGCTGAAACCACAGCGATCGTTTCATCATTTGAGTCGTCGAGCACCTGGATCTTTAATTTTTCCTTCGGATAGTCCAGTTCGCACGTAGCGTCGATAAGCCTTCCAATCACGTATTGCTCATTGTAGACAGGTAACTGAACAAGTACTTCAGGCCATTCTTCGGGATCCCTTGGTTTATTTTCTTCTTTAGAGAAAACAAGGCGTAACATTAACCCAAACTCTGTCAGAGCATAAAAGAGTAAAATGACCTGAAAGAAAAAATAGAGGTAATATAATAGCCAGATGATCACTTTTAGCTTTGTTCTTTCTTAGTATACAATAGTTGTGGCAGAATAAACAGGTCTGTTAATAGTGCTGCTAAAATACCCAGAATAAAATAGAAAGCACTTTCCACATTGAATGTAAAACTGGAGAATAATAATGCGCATAAACCTAAGCACAATAACAGGGAGGTTTTTACGATGGCCATTCCTGAAGAATTTAATGTGCTGTTTATTGCCTGCTCACTATCAACTCCTGATGCACTCAATGCGCTGTATCTTTCCATAAAATGTATGGTGTCATCGACCGCTACACCAAGTAGTATGGTTAATATCATTAAACTGTTTGGGGTAAAATAATGATCCTTCAAAAGAATAAAAGTCCCGACCAGCATTAATGGCAAGGTGTTGACTACAATGGCGGCAACGACATATTTTGCCGAACGATACCTGAACCAGATCATGAAAATGATCGCCAGTAATGCAAAAAGCAAACTGAGTAGTAAAGAAGATGATAAACGAAGGATGCTCTTATCCGCAATAACTGATGGCCCACCGATATAAAACGATTGATCTTTCCCAAAGATTTTTGAAACCAATACCGCTATTTCTTTGTAGAGCTCATTTGCTTTTGCAGCACCGATATCTGTTAAGGAAACGGAGTACTTATAGGTTCTTCCATTCTCACCAATGATCTGATTTAGACCCAAAAGCACCTCTTTCGATTTGATCTCGTTTATTGTGCGCCCATTAATTTCTTTTGGAATCGTGAACATTTTCGGATTTCCGCCGTGTTTATAGCGGTTGTATCGTTTTACGAGTGTGTGTATTCCATAGCTATCCGTTATCAATCCTGCAGAACGGAGCCGGGCGTCCAGTTGTTCTGTACGATTGATTATTTCAGGAGATAAGTCTCCCGATTCAAATTCCAGAAAAAGCTCGACTCTTCTGCCGCCTTTAAAGTGCTTTCGAATCAGGTCATAACCGAGATATTCTTCGGTATTAGGTTCCAGATCTTCGTGTATGAAATGGTCGGTTCTGTATTGATTAAGTACAAAAGTGGTAGAGAAAACTAAAAGAAGAACCGTCAGGATGGTAGTTGTTCTTCGTCGAGAAAAGCTGAACTGTATGTTGTTGTCAGATTTGAGTGAAATCGGAAACAAAAGAAGAAAAACGAATGAAATGAATCGATTAACGAAATAGGATATAAAAAGACCGGCAATCGCCAGCAGTGCATATTCTATCAGGGCGTTTGATCCCGTTATCAGAAACATACTGAATCCCGCAACTGTGGTTAGCGTTGTTAGCAATAAGGCGGGAGCAAGTCTCCGGAGAGTACTGCCAACATCACTCGACTTTTGCCTTTCCTCCAGGACATGAACCGCATCGCTTAAGGAAAGTATCGTAACTAAAACAGGAATGGTTACCGTAAGGGCATTGAGCTCTATTTGCAAAATGAAAATCAAAAGAAAAAGCAATGCCAGGCTTAAACAAATAGTCCAAAGCAGGAAAAGAACAGAGCGCACACTTCTAAAAAAGACGCTAAAACCTATAAACAATAGGCCCAATGTGATATAGATCAACTTTTGCTGATCTTTTTGAATGCGCTTACCGTAATTTTCTTCACTTAGGCTTTGTCCAAGTAGATGTGCACTGAACTGAGGGTTCAATTTTGCCCAGTGACGAATGATTTTACCAAAACTTTTCGAGGATGAATTATCCGCAGCATAGATATAAATGGCTGCAACTTTGTTATCATTAGAAATGAACTTTGGGCGTATATCCGGGTAGGAATGTAGCTTTTTGAATCGCTTTTCGAATTTTAAACTATCCGTAACAGGTATCATTTTTCTGCTTCGATCAATATTTCCTGTACGAAATGGGAACTTGAGTCTGGTTAGAAAAAGTACTTGTTCGGTTTTTTGGTCCTTGCCTAGTAGTTCGCAAAGTTGATCCAAGCGTCGGAAAGAATTAAAGTCATCCAAGCCTTTTTCAGCCTTGATCAGAGTAACGAACATGTTTTCCTGATGAGGAAATTCAAGTTTTAATCGCTCGTAATGTGCTCTTTCCGCATGATCTTCAAAGGCCAAAAACTCCATTGTTTTATTGGTGGGGATATACATGGAGCCATAGAACCCACCCAGGATCACGATCAGACTCAAAAGGAATAATAGGCGCACTTTCATCGCCTACTAAAATGATGAATGAGTAGATCCGAAAGTCGCTTGTGCGCTTTAGCATTTGGATGATCGTCGTAAGGATGGTTGGTTTCAGCTGTACGACTGATATCCCACGACCCATTCAAATAGCTTATTCCATTGTGATCAAGGTACGACTGTAAATGTGATATTTCCGGACTGTCGTCGAGGAAGAAAAAAAGCAGTTCTTTATTAGCGGACTTGCAGATGGCAATGATCTCATCAAAGATCTCCTTTGTGATCGCAAGTGTATTTATGCGTTTTTCTTTGCGGTCATCCCATTTTGAGTTTAAAAGGTTTATAAGTGCAGAATGCTTTCTTCCCGGCCAACTGGCATACAGATCGGTCCACTTTTCTTTTACGATGCGATGTTCTTGCATGTAAGGAAAGGAAGCTTCATGCATGTAATTTTTTGTATTAAGATCAGCATTACCGTAACCGAGAATCAGATCGCGACGATAAAAAGGCGTTAACCCATTTCGTTTGAAATGATGCTTTGAAAAACAGATCACGATCTGGTCCGGGAGTTCATTTTCAGCGAGTAGATTTTTAATCTGAAGGAACGACTGTACGGTTCCGTATCCGGGAACACTGTGGTTTGTGACGTTTGTTTCCGGCAATTTTTTAGCAAGGTGATGTGCAAAGGTCAGGGTGTCATCTACGCCCATGCCATAGGTAAATGAACAGCCAAATAAACCAATAGAAGAGTATCCCGCCGTGTCACGATCACAAAATCGTTGTCCGTTATTTAGATGTGTTGCGTTATATTTCAAGCCACTATTTATCGTGATACTATAGGAACCCGGGTTCAAACGAAATCCCAGCATTGAATCACCGGTAATGCAATTTGTAGGAGAAGAAGTGATCTTATAGTGATCCCAGCGCAAAGGTTTGTATCCTATGAAGCGAGCAGCAAGCTCCCCGAACGGCAAAACCAAGAGTAACAGTACAATAGGGTAGATCGCTTTTCTGAGCATGTAGTTTATTCGGAGATAAGTTCTTTTTACTTCAATGAATGGTTATTTCTGACGTTTGGGAAACCCCGATTTGAACAACCCTCAAATATAATAAGTTTGGTTTTCAAGGTGCAGAATAGGATTTCGTTAAACGGTTTATCTGAATCGAATGGTTATCTTTGAAGTGAACAATTGTTGAGATCAAAAATGGAAAATACCCTCGATTTTGCGAGAAAAATGGATGAGCAGGATGTACTGCGTTCATTCAGAGATAAATTCTTATTCCCGACATTTTGCAAGGATGTTATTTATTTCACCGGGAATTCACTAGGATTACAGCCAAAAACCACGGAAGAATATATACAGCAAGAACTTCAGGATTGGGCAAAATATGGTGTGGAAGGACATTTTCTCGCAAAGAGACCGTGGTATTCGTATCACGAGAACTTAACCAACAAGGCTGCTAAGATAATGGGCGCGAAAGATCATGAAGTTGTGATCACGCACTCGCTTACAACGAATGTTCATTTATTAATGGTGTCGTTTTATCGTCCAGAAGGTAAAAGAACCAAGATCCTTTGTGAAGCTAAGGCATTTCCAAGTGATCAGTATGCCTTAGAGAGTCAGGTTAGGTTCCATGGACTGGACCCTGAAAAGCACCTGGTTGAAGTTGCTCCGAGAGAAGGAGAACACTTGATCCGTGAAGAAGATATCTATCGTAAAATAGATGAGCTGGGTGATGAACTTGCTTTAGTGATGATCGGAGGAGTAAACTATTATACCGGTCAGCTGTTTGACATGAAGCACATCACTGAAAGAGCGCACGGAGTTGGAGCAATGGTAGGTTTTGATCTTGCGCATGCGGCTGGAAATATTAACCTGTCATTACATGATTGGGGGATCGATTTTGCGGCTTGGTGTACATACAAATATTTGAATTCATCACCCGGAGGTGTTTCCGGGATCTATGTGCATGAACGTCATGCGAATAATCCGGAATTGCCAAGATTTGCCGGTTGGTGGGGATATGATAAGGACACGCGTTTTAAGATGGAACCGGGATTTAAGCCAATGTTTGGTGCTGAAGGCTGGCAATTGAGTAATGCTCCTATACTTGGAATGGCAGCTCATCTTGCGTCCCTTGATATTTTTGATGAGGCGGGAATGGATCGAATAGGTCAAAAGCGAGATAGCATGACAGCGTATCTGGAATTTGTTATCCATGATATTTCAGAGAGAAACAGAGAAAGATGCACATTTGAGATCATCACTCCAAAGGATAGAAACAAGCGCGGAGCGCAACTTTCGATCCTTGCGCACGGACAAGGGAAAGCATTATTTGACGCCCTATCCGAACAAGGAGTTGTGGCAGACTGGAGAGAGCCGAATGTAATACGTGTGGCTCCGGCACCTTTGTATAATTCATTTGAGGACTGTTATCGCTTCGGGCAGTGCCTTGAAAAGGCGATTCAGTAATGGATGAGTTAACACTTCAGACCCTTATTAAAGCAAAGTACTCCGGACATCTGAGTGAAATGTCAACATACGTTAGTTTGGCAATTCAGGCGGTTGCAGTAGTATTTGGAGGAATTGTGCTTTGGAGGGCCAGTGTTGTATTGCATAAGCGAAAACTTGCGCAACGCACGCGCAATCAGTATTTTGAAACTACATACTCCAAGAACTGGAGAAAAAAATAGAGCGTATGGCAACGGAAAAGAAAGCGATCATAGTTGGTGCCGGATTAGTGGGTTCCCTATGGGCAGTGTATATGTCGAAAGCCGGATACAAAGTCAATATTTACGAGAGACGACCGGACATTAGAAAGGCAGAGATCTCGGCTGGAAAGTCTATTAACCTTGCGCTGTCGAATAGAGGGTGGAAAGCGCTGGATGCAGTGGGAGTTGGTGATGAGATCAGAAAAATAGCAATACCGATGTACGGCAGGATCATGCATGATCTTGAAGGTAACCTGACATATCAGCCTTATGGTAAGGAAGGTCAGGCGATCTATTCTATTTCTAGAGGTGGCGTGAATGCCAAAATGATGGACATTGCGGAGGAATATGGAAATGCGGATATCCGTTACAATGTGGAATGCACGAGTGTGGACACGAAAAATGGTATCGTTAGTTTACGCGATCTGAACACGGGAGAAACATTTACAGATCAGGCCGATGTTATTTTTGCTGCCGACGGTGCCTTTTCAGCTATTCGATACAAGACTTTCCAAAGAAAGGATGGGTTTAATTTTTCTCAGCGCTATATTGCCGATGGGTACCGCGAGATCCTTCTTCCTGCAAATGCAGACGGTTCGTACAAACTGGATAAGAATGCCTTACATATTTGGCCGAGAGGTAAGTTCATGCTGATCGCTTTGGCAAATGAGGATGGTTCATTTACATGTACATTGTTCATGCCGCATGAAGGTGATGAAAATGCATTCGATAAGTTGAAATCGAAAGAGCATGTCGATAAATTTTTCAAAGCGACCTTCCCTGATTTCTACGAAATGATGCCGGATATTGCGGATGCCTGGGAAGATCACCCGCTATCTTCTCTTGCCATTATGCGCTCATATCCATGGCATTTCGACAAAGTGGCCCTGATGGGAGACGCAGCTCATGCCACAGTACCATTCTATGGTCAAGGGATGAATGCCGGGTTTGAGGACTGTACGGTAATGTGGGAGCTGATGCAAAAACACAATGAAGACTGGAGTAAGGTCTTTGCGGAATATTCATTGATCAGAAAACCGGATGGTGATGCCCTGCAAGATCTTTCGTTAGACAATTACTTCGTCATGCGTGATTACGTAGCTGATCCCGCATTTTTGTTACAGAAAAAGATAGAGGCTAAGTTTTCATCGCTGTACCCGGATAAGTGGTTACCGTTATACTCTCAGGTTACCTTCTCAGAAATTCGATACAGTGATGCATACCAGAATGGACAACGCCAGGATCGTATCATGAAAGAAGTGATGAAAGAAGTTTCAGATATTGAAAGCATGTGGGATAGCGAAGAGGTAATGCAAGCGATACTTAACAAAATTGAAGCATGAATAAAATTCTGATCTTATTTGTTGTGTGTTTGGCCGGATCAGTGTTCGGACAACGTGACTTGACTCCGGGGAAAAGAAAGGATGCCTTCGGATCAAGAGACTTCCGAAATCTAAACAACTACGGTTTACAGATCCAGCTTGGAGCCACCACATTAATGTCGCGTTTGAACAACGAAACGGTTGATGTCGCCACCACAACGGATGGCTTCAGAGGAAATTATTTACATGATCCTTATGGTAAATTGGGAGCATATGCTGAGATAGGGATGTTTCATTTTCCAAAGAAAAGATCAAAACTGTCTTTGGCACTCAAAACGGTTTTGGTGAGCTATTACGATTGGGGTGTGGGGTTCAAATATTTCAGAGGAGGAGAACAGATAGATGCCAACTTTTTAGACCCGTTCGGAACAGTGGTGAGCTCTGACAGTCGGACCTTCGATTTCTCTCAGGGAAATGT
Source organism: Bacteroidota bacterium (assembly GCA_006226555.1). Lineage (GTDB taxonomy): Bacteria > Bacteroidota > Bacteroidia > Flavobacteriales_D > Crocinitomicaceae > UBA4466. The sequence goes on along the minus strand of SBGS01000119.1, from coordinate 3,350 downwards.
GTATGGGCGCTTCTCTATTCATAAGAACATACATTTCAAACGTCATCGCGAGCAGATCAACTTCTTTTTGGATAATAGCTTGGGATTGAACCTGGATTATCGTGTATTAACCACCACGGATGATTATTCATGGTATGGCGTTATGACGCAGAATCAGCAATACGTAAAACCGCTTCAGGTACAGCTGCATTATGGACTTGGATTTGGATTCAGGTTAAAAAGAGGAGCTTACCTGATACCGGGCGTTCGAACTCCGATCGTTGGTTATCACAGTGCTGTTCCGGTATACAACAGCTCGGATAAGGGAGAGAGTTATTTCGGAAGACCTTCATTTCATTGGTTTTCATCTCGATACTGGCCGCTGCTGATCCATGTGAAATATATGTTTGCCTTCGAGAAGAAAGCTAAGGGCTGTCCGCCTGTTGAGGTGAATGATCAGGATAAAAACACTATGCAGAATCAATAATTATGAAGAAGATATTTCATCTTAAATCGTGTAGTACCAACCAGCGTATCTTGAAGGAATTGAATCCGGGTCCGGATGTGGAGTTACAAAACATCAAGGAAGAGAATATTGATCCTCAAACACTGGATTTCATCAAGGAAAAAGTGGGTTCTTATGAAGCGTTGTTCTCAAGAAAAGCAATGAAATTCCGTCAGCTGGGATTGCACGAAAAACAACTCTCAGAGAAGGACTACAGGGACCTGATGTTGCAGGAATATACATTCTTGAAGAGACCTTTTATGATCAACGGAGATGAGGTTTTTGTTGGAAACAGTAAAGCAACTGTTGAGGCAGCGATCAAATCCTTTCACGCTCACTAAGCAAGGTGTTTAAAGAACTCTGGAAAGCGCATTTCGCCTTATTCTTGGTAAACGCACTTTATGGTGCGAGCCACGTTATCGCCAAGGGAGTAATGCCGGCCTATTTAAGTCCGAATGTGTTTATTTTACTGCGTGTCTCCGGAGCGACCCTTTTATTTTGGCTGATACTTTTTAGCAGAAAGAACCTGAGAATTGAGAAAAAGGACATTCCACTCTTTGCATTGTGTGGATTGTTTGGTGTTGCGATCAACCAGCTCTTCTTCTTTCACGGATTGAATTTGTCTTCAAGCATCAACTCAGGGATCATCATGACCGTTAACCCGATTCTTGTAGTGATTCTCTCTTATTTTATCATAAAGGAGAAGATCACGCTTCGAAAGTCACTTGGAATTCTTTTAGGAGCTACGGGAGCTGTGCTACTCACCTTGGCAGGAGGAACAGGCAAGGGAGATTCGCTGCTGGGAGACATGTTCCTTTTCATCAATGCTGCGAGTTATGCGATCTATCTCGTGATTGCCAAACCGCTAATGCAGCGCTATTCACCGCTAAAAGTGATCACATGGGTGTTCACTTTCGGTTTGTTCTACGTGCTTTTGTTCCCTCCGACACTGACAGATCTCAGCTCAGCACAGTTTGAAACCATACCGCAGGATGTGTGGATCAAGATCGTATACGTTATTGTTGGGGTTACCTTTATGACCTACTTGTTAACGATGTACGGATTAAAATACCTTTCTCCTTCGGTTTCAAGTGCGTATATCTATTTGCAGCCCGTCCTGGTAATTTTCTTTGCGGTATTTTTTAGTGCTGTAGGGATCGCAGAGGACTATACAGATACCATTACGCTTGAAAAACTGGCATATATGCTCTTGATCTTTACGGGAGTCTACTTAACGAGTAGCTCTTCCTTCATGCAAAAGATCAGGTCGCGTAGAAAAGGATAACCAGAAGTGAAGCAACACTGATTGCCACCCATAAACTGATCCCAAAGATCATGGACTTTGCACCCGCCTTTTTAATGGTTTCCACGGTCAATCCCATACCGACCAACAATAAGGTGAACACCAATAGACGTTTAGAGAGATAGCTTACCCAACTGTATACTTCTTCGAACTGAGGCGTATAACTAGCAATCACCATGGCAAGGATGAAATACAGAATAAAGTAAGGTATTTTGATTCCTTTACCGGATGTACGGAAAACGATTGCAGTGAAAACCGTCAACGGAATGATCCACAATGCTCGTCCTAATTTTACCGTTGTAGCTACTTCTAAGGCCTCTTCACCGTATTGCGATGCTGCTCCGACTACCGAGCTGGTGTCATGAATAGCAATCGCGCTCCAGAGCCCGAATTGGTGTTGGTTCAATTCAAGGACATGCCCAATAAACGGGAAAACTAAAAGTGCTACTGCATTCAGGATAAATACGGTACCTATCGCAATACTGATCTGCTTATCTTCTGCTTTTACTAATGGTGCAACGGCAGCAATGGCACTACCACCACATATAGCTGTTCCTGTCGCAATAAGATATGCCGTGATGCGCTCCAATTTGAAAACTTTGTACAGGATCCATCCCACGAAAAACACCAGACTCAAGGTGAAAATGGTAAGTTGTAAACCCTCTTTTCCTGCCTGAACAGCGTTGTTGATATTCATGCCGAATCCCATTCCTACAATCGCGATCTGTAGCGATTTTTTTACGAGTGACGAGCTCTGCTTCGGATAGGGATTACCAACAATATTCGTGAAAAGTATACCGATTACCAGGGCAATTGGCGCACTTATCCAGGGAAGTAAACTTACCGCGACTACTAGGAAAAACAGTATTCGGGATATTTCAGTTCTTGTTGTCAATTCGATGTCATTTGGGTCAAATATAGCTGCTCAATGGATGAACGTACGTAACAGCGGTTACCTAAGACCATTTACTGCTTTTGAACAAATTTTGCCAAAGGAGCCATTTTACCCTTGTTTAAAGAGAGGGTATCTCCTGATATGGTGTAATTGTCACATTGCTGAAACACTTCCAGAAACGCTGTTTCAAGATCCATTAGCTCAGAGCAGAACATCTTTGTTGTTGCCATCGGACCAAATCGGAGGGTCATTCCCCCAGATGTTGTGTAGGCCCCGTGATACTGATTGCATCCAGTGGTTCCGCGGACTTTTCCATTTTGATCCAGCAATAGGTTAGGTTGAACAGAAGACTTATCAAACTTTAGTTTTTTCCCCTGGATCTCGAAGAGCAACCACTCTCGCCCTGTGATAAGAAGATCATTTTTAAATAACATACTGTCCTGACCCGAAACAACTTGATCTTTATCATCGACCATCACTAATCCACCTTCGATCACTTTATAGCGTTTTGCAACCTGATCGATAGTACTGGAAAGTTCAATGACACTTCCGTTCTTGTTCCAGATAAAGGTTCCTTCCGTGTGAAATACTTTTTCGGGTTTATCGAGATTTATCACCGTCATATGGAAGGTAAGGTCTCTGTTCAAAATAATGTTTACATCCAGACC
>SBGS01000196.1 GCA_006226555.1 Bacteroidota bacterium | reverse complement strand
TTTGGAGCTTCCGGATTTGAAGAGGCCAGCTCTCTTATTGTAACTGAAACCGGTATGATCGTAATGTCAGGAAATCGCTCCGGTAAGGTTGTGAATGCCTTGGAAATGCAAACAGATGGATGGGTATTAGCGATCAAGGAGGTGCAGGATGACAATCTTAACATCCTTGCACACCCTAACCCGACTTCAGGAATTCTTTACCTGAACAATTGCCCTGAAGAACTCACGATCGAAGTGTACAGCCTGAACGGTGCAAAAATGAACCTTGACCATGAATACTTCCCTGGCGCGCGCATTTTTGACCTCGCTTCGCTTCCTCAAGGTGTTTACCTCGTTGTTGTTGAAAGCAATGGACTCAGCCAGACTATACGTGTCGTAAAGCAATAAGCTATTTTTTCTTCCAAGCTTCGATCGACTTTTTATTCATGTCGACATAAGCTTGGTTTCCAGCTGCTTCTGCTGCTTTTAAAGACTCTTCTGCAACAGCAATTGCCTCCTTGTAACGACCAAGATTTGCAAGGATCAAACTTTTCTTTCTCAGCATCCAGAACGGAGCGTTACCTCTCAATTCTATCGCTTTATTCATATACTCAAGTGCTTTTTCCTGCTCAATATTTTCATTCAGGTAATAATCTGCCGCTCGGTAGTAATCATTAGCAGAAGGTCCGGCCATTACCTTATCGATCATTACAGCCATTTGCTCATCTGTAGTTACCGTAAATGGAACAGCTACTTTTACCTGATCCCATGACATGATAAGCATTGCAGATTTAGTCGTAACAGCATCAAAGCCGATCGTGAAGTTTTCGACAACATCTTTTGTGCTGATTACTGAAGCGTTCGTTTCTAGAACGATCTGATCCTCTTCCCAAACTTCAGGATTTCCCCAGTTATCGGTCTTTGCATAAAAATAGATCGTCCAGTTGCTCTTTCCCGGTTTTGTATAAATCGCATAGGTTCCTTTTTGAAGCGTATCCTTACCAAAAATCAAAGGACCATCTGTCTCGATCGTTGTATTCTCATTTGCACCTGTTCTCCATATTTCGTCATACGGTACTAGCTCACCAAAAACAACTCTATCTCTTTTTGATGGTCTGCTGTACTCGATCTCTACCTCGGTTAAACCTATCGTCTGTTCCACCGATGCTGTTGGGCTCAGTTTCGGGGCATTAATTTGTGCCTGTGAAAAACTTCCTGCCAATAATCCTACTGCTAATACTAACTTGTTCATATCAATCATTTATTACGTTGTTCAATTGTATCCAAAATGCCTCGTGAGAAGGTACGCAACCATCATTCAACATTTTGTGTATCTCCATTTCGCGTTGCAAGGTATAATTCTTTGCCGTTTTAAAAAACTTAATCTCTTCCGGATGATCAATAAGTGCCTTGTGTATTGATTCCGGTGTAGAAAGATCCACTTTATCGCTTCCATCCAAAGCGATCAATTCGATCTGCTCAGCTCCTAATCTGAATACAAAACACTTTTCCGTTGACCTGAATTCAAGAAATCTGATTCGTTCATATACTTTTTGAAGGATGGTGTCTGAGAAAATACCGATCAGATCTATAGCCTTTTCAGGGTCTTCTTTATTGATCTTTTCCCAGCTACTGCCATCAATGCCATTTGCAATTAAAAAATGTTTGAGATCTTCCTCAAATACTTTAAGCTCTTCGTCCGAAAGGATTCTGAATTTCATGCCATAAAATTAATGCTATAAAGCTTATTTTTGAACATGAATTTGAAAAAGGGAGTAGCAATACTTGGCTCAACCGGTTCGATCGGTACACAGGCACTGGATGTATTAAGATCAAATCCGGATCACTTCGAGCTTCAGATCATTACCGCCAATGGTAATGCTCAATTGTTGATCGAACAGGCGATTGAATTTCAACCGACGGCAGTTGTTATCGTTGATGAATCAAAGTATGATGAGGTAAAGGATGCTCTTTGGAATTATGATATTCAAGTTTATGCCGGTGCTGATTCCCTCGAGCAGGTTGTCACTTATGATTCCGTTGATATTGTTCTGACCGCATTAGTTGGGTATGCCGGATTAAAACCTACCCTTGCTGCAATCGAAGCCGGTAAGAATATTGCGCTTGCCAATAAAGAAACTCTTGTGGTAGCTGGTGAATTAGTTACTCAGCTTGCCAAGGAAAAAGGGGTGAACATCTATCCCGTGGACTCAGAACACTCAGCGATCTTCCAGTGTCTGGTTGGTGAATTCCATAATCCTATCGAAAAGATCTATCTCACGGCCTCCGGCGGACCTTTCAGGGGTATGAAAAAAGATCAGCTAATCGGAGTTACCAAAGAGGCCGCTCTTAAGCATCCCAATTGGGAAATGGGTGCCAAGATCACCATTGATTCTGCAACAATGATGAACAAAGGGCTTGAGGTGATAGAAGCGAAGTGGCTATTCGGTCTTCAGAATGATCAGATTGATGTAATTGTTCACCCGCAATCTATTGTGCATTCAATTGCTCAATTTCGAGATGGGAGCATGAAAGCGCAAATGGGACTTCCAGACATGAAGCTTCCGATCCAGTTTGCACTTACGTATCCCGACAGACTAAAAACAGATTTTCCAAGATTTAATTTCATGGATTACCCCTCCTTAACTTTTGAAAAGCCTGACCTGGAGACCTTTAAAAATCTTCGTTTAGCGTATGAAGTTATGGAAATGGGCGGTACTGCTCCATGTGTGCTCAATGCAGCAAATGAAGTGACCGTAGCGGCTTTTCTGAGGGACGAAATACCATTTTTATCCATTGCCGACATTAATGAGCAGGTGGTAAAAGAAACGGAGATCATCAGATCTCCGTCACTACAATCTTATATCGATAAGGATGCTGAAGCACGTGCAATGGCTCGATTGTTAATCGATCAAAAAGCGTAAAGAAAGGGCCGCACCATGCCCGTACGATTCGTACCAACCAAATAAGAACATTGGTCTATAATCTAGTCCCAATTGAAGAGGGGCTCCGTGTTGAGAGAAGTCGTACTCCAAACCTATCTGGCCTCCAATGCTTAAATAGGCTCCGTCGTTATCGTCATAGTTTCTCTCATTGTAAAAAATGATCTGAGCACCCGGACCCACGAACCAGTTTAATCCGTCTTTGATATTCCAAACCCAGTGATAAACTCCCGTGATAGATAGAATACGGTAATCACTACTTCCCCAACCTATTCCATTATTCCAGTTTTTCCTTCTATAACTTCCGAGGTCAAGTTCGAGGCGGTTCTTTTCTCCTAAACCTAGTTGATATGTTAACTCCCCTCCGTTCCCATAGTACTCGGAATATCCCCCTCTTAAACCAATGGCGTGAGCATGAACCTGTGCGGAAGCTCTTGTAGAAAGTGTGAAGCCTATTATTATCAGCAATAAAACTCTCATCTTAAAGCAAATTCAATTTTTTCTTCATTTCCTTAGACAGCCCATCTTTGTGCAGGTAAACATTGATCGTTTTCCACTTGAAATAACTCTCGGAAACATACAAATAACCTTGAGGGAAGTTCCCAGTTCCCCATGAGTTTTTCACTAAGAAATACTTTGTTCCGTTTTGATCCTTATACAATCCAACTATATGCATCCCGTGATCATCCGTTGTTGTCTTGTTATCATATCCTTCCTGACGAATTTCCGGTGTTACCACAACCTCATCAACAGGCGTTTTAAACGCATTCGACGTTTTTGTAGCTCCGGCATCAGAGAAGTTCTTGTTATCCTTTCCTGAAACACTGATTGTTTCCTTGTCCACCGGATTGATCGCAAGTCCATTGCTGAAGCTGAATCCTTTTTCTGATACGTCAGCACCCCAAGCAAGAGTATAACCGTTACGAAGCGCATATTCGCAAGCTGCGAAAAGATCATCCAATGAAACATTATAGCTGCTACCCCAAGCCCAATTGTCTTGAATGGCAAGCTGACATTCTTCATTCTCCGGCAAATGCATAAAAGAAGTAAGAGAAACATATTCGTCCATATTCAACCCGATCGCATCTGCATAGGATCTAGGTGTATATTCCTTCCCTTTGAACGTAAAGTTCACAGGATCAGGACCGAAATATGCATCAAGAATACCGTTTAAAGCTCCTTTCCAGGCTGTCGTCAACCCGTTGAATCGCGAAGAGTGCGTTTGTTCAATAATCCCTTGCAGTGCTCCATTTAATACACGGAACATCTCACTGTGATCATGAGATTTACTTCCGTAATTCAAGCCATCATAAACTGCCAATGGTACAATTCCATAATGTCTGATCACATATGGAATATCATGAAAAGCTCCTCCCTCAGAGAAGTTCGTCTTACCGTCCATTCTTACATACTTCTCCGCCTTAGCTTCGTATGCTTTTCTGGCAACGTACATCTCAGATAAAAGATCAGGATTTTTCATTCCCATCCTCATCAGTTCAGACTCGAAAAATGAAAGTGCCGAAAAGCTCCAGCATGTACCGGTAATTCCCTGACTTTGCACAGGAGTTGCATCCAACAGAACAAGCTTGGTTAATTTATAATCACTGTCTTCCGCATTTTTTACGGGTTCAGTATATCCGTATTGTGCGAATACTTGTAAACCGAACACTACTTGTACGGCTATTGTGAAGAATATTCTTTTCATGTATTAAAGACTTTTGTTAGCCTTGTAAAGATACGATCTTGCGAAGTATGAAAAAAGGGAAAGGGACTATTTAAGGATCCAGCCCTTAAAACCTAATGACTCAGCTTGAGTGCCGATCTCCGATAATGCCTCTTCCGACAAAGCAGAACCTGCAGAAACCCTGTGTAGCCCGTTGTGTTGATCAACAATATGTGCTCCCAATCCTGAAGCTTTAAGTTTCTCAACCAGATTGTCCGCATTCTCCTTGCTTGCAAAGCACCCAACGATATAATTCATCGCTCCGGTTTGTAGATCAAAATCTTGGACATCATTAGCGGCTGATGACTCCTTTTCTTTTAGCTGAACAGGTATAAACTTATCCGCCGTAAAACGATAGCTATATACGGATAATTCAGCGGGCAAGTTGTTTATTTGCTCATCTAGATCTTCTTTGGTTTCTGAAGATGGAAGCGTTGGAGCTGTAATCTTTTCCGCAAGGTAAGTGCCCTTGTGTTTCTTATAAAAAGGATTAAAATCTTTCAATGAAACAACTCCGGATTGGAGAACATCTGTTTTTGCGGGAATCCAAAAGGAATAAAATGCTATTGGAAGTAATACTGCGGCAGCAGCGTAACGTACTAAAGGTCTTCTTCTTTTTACAACCCGCAATGTAGGCTCTGTTTCTTTCTGCTCTTCAAGGTCTGCAATAATCGCAGCTGTTACATTACTAGACTGTGTCGGTTCAATCTTTACATCAACCTCCTCAACAACAGGTGATTCATGAACCTGTGTGAAACGCACTGTGTCCAAACCGTAAGAAGAGAGCAATAAATTGAAGTGACGATCCTGTTCAAATGAGATCATCCCATCGCTTGTCTTATGAAACTTTCCAAGTCGCTCAATTTCCAATCTCTTACCTTCGTTCAATGCTGAATTCCACTCCTTCACTTTATCAGAAATCAAGGTTGCCGCTTCAGCATATGTGTTTTCCAACAGTTTAGAGAGGTGGTGGGTAAGCAGTCCATCGTCAGAGCGTAATGAACGATTAAAAAGTACCGATCGGTAAGGAGGTAACATGATACCACGTTCGAAATCAACCGTTGCTGGATTTATCTTTGCGATAAATCCACCAAAGGATGGTATCACAACACAATCGTGTTGCGCCAACAATTCCGGTATAATCTCCTCAATACGAGTCATGTTACAAATTTAGCCAAAAAAGTGCCTTAAATCAAGTACGAATGAAACCGTGGAATGTTACAAATTTCGCAACACCTTTTCAATGTCTTCCGGTGTATCGATATTAGGCGTTTCGATATTCGTCTCTACCACCCGAATTTTATATCCGTAATAGATCCAACGCAATTGTTCGAGACTCTCGGTTTCCTCAAGTAAACATGGTTTAAGCTGGATAAGCTGCAATAGTGTTTCCGTTCGAAAAGCATATAATCCTATATGGCGCATAAAAGGATAGCCGCGCTCACTTCGTTCAAATGGAATGGCACTTCTGGAAAAGTAGATCGCATCACCATTCGCTGCTTTCACAATTTTGATCCTGTTTGGATCATTGAGATCACTTACGTCGTGAGTCATCGGAATTCCTAGTGTGGCAATTTGCACCTTTTCGTCTTTGAATGTTTCACACAGCTGATCGAGCTGACGGTGATCAACCAAAGGTTCATCTCCTTGAATATTAATAACCACATCCGCGTGCACCTCTTGGGCAACCTCACCACATCTGTCTGTTCCGGTCGTATGTTCCTCAGATGTCATGAATACTTTTCCTCCAAATCCAAGAACGTGATCATAAATTCTACGGTCGTCTGTTGCAACAATGACATCTGACAGCTGACTGGATGCTTTTGCCCCTTCGTAAACACGTTGGATCATTGATTTACCCTTGAGATCAATCAAAGGCTTTCCGGGAAATCTCGTTGAAGCGTATCTTGCGGGAATGATTCCAATAATCTTCATTAAAACTTCATTTGAAGTTGAACGATGAAATTTCTAGGAGGTTGAACATCTCCAGGTCTTGATGAATACTCTTCATTGAAAACGTTGTTGACGATGAACCCTACTCTGTAGTGCTTTCCGAATGAATAACCCATTCTTGCATCAAAAACGAGATTTCCTTTGTTAAATTGCTTTCTGTAATTCTCAAGTCCCGGTAAAATGTATATTCCTGAATTATCAAATATCTCTATCTCAAATACCCTGTCAACATTCGTCATGTTACTGTTATAACGACATGAAAAACCAATTGAAAACCCCTTATATTCCAACTCAACGTCTGCTTTTGCAAGATGATTGAATCGGTATTTCAAAATATTGACAAAGGTATTTGTGTCCGGATCAAAAGTAGAGAAGGTCGATAAATACGATGAGTCATTATTCAACGTAACAGGATTCATGTAGGTGTAACCCAAAAGCGAAGTAAGCTTGACATCTCCTATTTGACCAATACTATTGAAAGAGAGCTCAATACCCGTAATACGCGCCCTTTCGGCATTTACAGCAGCAAATCCAAGAACCTCCGGAATAGTAAATCCTTGGGCAAACAATTGGCCTAGCTCTACAAGATCATCTGGATTGTCAATATCCAATCTCTTGCTTGTAACAGGGTTAAATACTCCAAACTGGAATTCCATCATGTCCTTGTATTGATTGATGAAACCGGCAACATCCACATAACCCATCCAGTTGTCTCCAATCTTCACGCCTTGTTTGATTCCAATTTCAGCAGCCCATCCAGATTCAGGATATAAGTTCGGATTTTTAAACACATTTAATGCCCCCACTGAAGTAGAGGTGTAGCGCTCAGCAACTGTTGGATAGCGGATCCCTTGACCAATAGATGCTCTCAGGTGAGTTGCCTTGGCAACTTCATAATGTAGCCCAAGTCTGGCAATGGGATACACGGGCAATTTTGACGTTGAGTCCGCATTAAGGTAATAATAGGTATCTCCTCTTTTACCATCCTGTTGGAAATGCTCTAATCGAACACCTGCAGTCACGTCGAGCTTACCAATTTTCTGTTCATACTGCGAATAAGCAGCTAGGTTATCAGAATTATGATCTCCAAACAGATTAGACCTTACATTGGTTCTGGTATATGTAAATCCTGAGGTTAATACGATCCCATTTTCCCATCTGGTTTGGAATTGATAGTCTCCATACGTCACATCTGAAGTTGTAGACTGCGAAGGATTACTGATGTTATTATTGGAAACCAGGTAATATCTCGTTCTAAGCGTGTGAAGATTTTTAAACTTATCCACCATTTTTACATATGGATCGATACTCATTCGGATACCATCCTGGTAGGTAAGTGTTGATTCATCAAGACTCGTGTCTGCTCCACCTCCGGGAACATAGGCCGTACTGTCACTGTCCCAGATAATGAAGTTTCCAGTTTTAGCATATTGGAAGTTATATCCGACCCCTGCCTTAAGATTTTTCATTTTAGACGGACGAATGTAGATCGACCCGTTGATTCTTGCCCGATTTTCTTGTTCTCCCTGTTTATAACCCGGGTTTAAGTACCCATTTGCCCCAAAAGTGAAACCGAAGTTCTTAAACATTCTACCATGATAGAAATCTGCCTGTTGGAACATTGGGTTAGATGACCACCATTTAAGGCTTGCTCTTCTTGGATTGTCGTAGATCCCAGACTGTATTTTAAAGCGTGTTTCCGGCTTTAATCCCGGTTCTCTTTCAGTCAACGATATGATCCCATTCAGGGCACCTGAACCGTATAATACTGAAGAAGCACCTTTGAGTATCTCGATCTGTGCAGCACTTTCCATCGGTATTGCGTTCCATTTCGCGTCTCCCGCATCACCGGCAAGAATAGGCACACCATTCCATAACAACAAAACTCTTGAACCAGCACCGTAAGCAAATCCACTTCCTCCTCGGATACTCACCTGACCATCCATGGTAAATACTCCCGGGCTTTGATCCACAGCCTCTTCCAAATTTGCCATTCCTTTGTTGTCCACCAGCTCAGGGCGTATGATCTCCATTGAGATCGCAACGTCCTCGATATCCTGACTTCTGCGCCCCGCGGTAATTACGACCGATTTGATCTCTTGCACCTCCGGTTTAAGGGAAATAGAAATTTCTCCCGCAGCTTCACAGATAACAGTGTCCGTTAAATACGATTGCGCTGAGATATAGAGCCTAACAGGAAATTCCGTTGTGTTCAGCGTGAACTTACCGTCAAAATCTGTCAAAGCCTTGTTTCCGTCTGACGCTACGATCTTAGCACCATACACAGGAGCCTTAGATACATCATCAACGACGGTTCCATTGAGCTGGCTCATCGCCAAAAATGGGACGAGTATAAATAGTAATAGCTGGTATTTCATACGAAGTATTTTCGTAAATTAAAGTAGCCTAAAATACCAAATATTTTGAATTACACTGACCTACACTACCAAACTGCCCTAAGTTTGTTGTTCGGAATTGGCCCGCGCCGCGGAAAAGATCTGGTCGAAAAACTACCCGATCTGGAACGCTTGTTTTTTGATAGCCCCAAAAACCTCTCACGATCAAGTGGTTATCGAAAGGAATTGTTTGAACAAATGGATCGATCCGGCGCTTTAGAAAGTGCAGATTCTATCCTAAGGTTTAATGAGAAAAACAATATTGACACCCGTTTTTATACCGACGACTTATTTCCGCATCGATTAAACAAAACACCGGATGGACCACTTGTACTCTATACGCTCGGCGATTGTGATCTGAATTCCGGTAGATTCACGGCAATTGTAGGTACGCGAGAGCCCACGGGTTATGGTTTAGATGTCTGCAGGCAGCTTGTCGAAAATCTTTCTGATCAGAACATCAGAACCGTAAGTGGACTCGCCTACGGGATCGATACCTGGGCACATCAATTCAGCTTAGACAATGATATTCCAACCATTGCTGTGCTGGGTCATGGTCTTGATCGCATTTATCCGCACAAGAACAGAGCTCTTGCGCGTAAAATAGTTTCTCGAGGAGGTATGCTTATGACGGAATTTCCACCGGGAACCAATCCTGATCGCGAAAATTTTCCAAAGCGAAACAGATTGGTAGCAGGTGTTAGTGATGCAACAATTGTGATAGAAAGCAAAAGCTCGGGAGGCTCCTTGATAACGGCGAGACTTGCAAATGACTATAACAGGGATGTTTTTGCGGTTCCGGGAATGATTTCCATGGAAACATCACTTGGCTGTAATTTACTGATCGCTAATGATGAGGCTCATTTGTATGAAAATCCAGCGTCATTTCTGGAAAAAATGGGGTGGAAGAATACGAGCATTAAAACTGAAGTTCAGAGAACCCTATTCCCTGAGCTCTCCTCTGATGAGCTACGCATTATTCAATTCGTTCGTTCAATTCGGTCAGCACATGTTGATGTGATCGCCATGAAATTGCAACAACCCATATCGAGTGTACAAGCTACACTCTTTTTACTTGAAATGAAAGGATTGATACGCAAGCTGCCGGGAGATCAGGTTGAATTTATCGCATAAAAAAAGCCGCTCGAAAGCGGCTTTTCATATTTTTCTTAATAATTATCTGCGAATACCAATGTTGTAGAACCTTCTGTTATCAATAACATCTGCTTGCTCCACTAAGGCCTTAGTTGCCTCACTCTTCACGCGAGCTTTGGTTGTCGACAATAATTGATCTCTTTCTACATCATAGTTACTTGCTGCAGGAGCCTTCATAGTTTTATCAATGCGAACAACGTAGACACCTTGCTTACCTTGGATCGGCTTAGTCATTTGACCGTCTTTCAACCCACTGAATAACGCACCAACTACTTCAGGTTCGAATCCTCCACCTGTTATCTGTGGATTAGCAAAAACAACTTCAGCTTTTTGAACTGATGCCTTACCATTTTTTGTAAGAGCATCAAGACTTTTCGCATTCATCATCTGAGCCATCAAACGTTTTGCTTTTTGATCCTGGATGTAATCATTTTTGACGATCTGCTTCACATCCTCAAATTTGGCTTCACCTTTCACTTTGATCGAACCAACAATCGCAATTACATAGCGATCCTTATCCTTGATCGGAGAGTTTACTAGATCTCCAACTTTTGCGTCTTCATTGAACGCAAGCTCAAGGATCTTGTCTTCAGCAAGTGTTGTGTTGAATCCAAACAGTCTTGGGCTATTCTCCTGGATCGTTACCGGACGTGTAAAGTAATTCTTATCCATTGCAAGCGTGTCAAACATATCAACGCGCTCGTTTTGATCCGAGATCTTAGAAAGTTTAGAGTCAAGCGCGTAAAGCATGTCATACGCCTCCTTCTCAATATTTTCAAGCGTTTCACTGCTAGGTTTTAATTCCTTCTGGATCAATGCCAAGCGTGGGTGATTAGGACCTTTACGATCAAGCACCTCAATAATGTGAATACCAAATTGTGATCTTACTTGTCCAATCTCACCGATTGGTTTGTCAGCACAGAAAGTAGCAAAAGGTTGAACCATCTGAGAGAAGAAGAAATCTCCAAGCTCTCCTCCTTTAGCAGCAGAACCTGTATCCGTAGAATACTTTTTAACGTATTCCACAAAATTGTCTTTGTTGATCACCTTTAGGATACTATCTGCTCTTGCCTGTACTTCACTTTCCTTTCCTTCCGGTACCGGAAGTAGAATGTGACGTGCATTGATCGTATCACGTGTAAATCCAATTACCTTGGCAATATTGTAAACCCCGTTGTGCTGATATGGCCCAACGATCTGTCCCAATTGAGCTTTTTCGAAAACAGTATCCATCGCAGCAGGATAGTTCAAGTGCTGGCTGGCGTTCGGGTGTCCTTCAGGAACAGCTGTACTATACGGTCCGCTTGTATAAAAACGTAGGTCGCTGTTCTTCAAAACATAAGTGGAGTCATTTTTTGTAGACGCAAGTTCTGATTTAATCTTTTCGATCATGTTGTTGAACTCAGACGAATCTTTTTTCGAAGGAACGATCTTAATGTCAAAATACTTCACGTCTCTTGTAGAGAAACGGTTTTCGTATTTCTTATTTACATTGTTCTTTTCGAAGTACTCACGTAATTTAGCGTCATCTACTTTGATATCATCATTGCTGATCTCAGAAAAACGGCGCAGTACAAATGAAATGTTCTTCACTTCTTTTTGAGCTGTATATTCAGATTTCGCCTCGAGTTTAGTAACGTATGTTCCTTGCTCCAAAATAGAGAAGTACTTTTCCTTCTTTCTTCTGTCGATATAATACTTCTCGCTTTCTTCCCATTGTTTTTGGATCTCAGGATCATCTGAAGACTTCATATCTTCAATTCTCGCCTCAAGCATCGGGCGAGAAAATTGTCCTGTTGTAGAGTCAATGAAGTTCTGCGCAAGATCAGGCATTACTGGAAAGCCGTCTTCTCCATACAGATAAGCGTCAAACTCACCTTGACTCACATCAATTCCCAAAGCCTCCATTTCTTGGTTGATCACCATGTCCTGAACAAAAGAGTTCCAAACGGCTACTTCATCAACCGGTTGTTTAGGTTGTCTTGATTGCTGTGCCTGACGTTCGGCGTTCAAGTCAGCTATATTGTATGCTGTTTGATACGCATCTCTATCAACCATTTCTCCATAAACAAGACCCAAACCATATTGATCTTCCAAACCTCCACTGATCTTTTGCCAGTCACCAAGGATGAACGCCAATAAAGCACCTCCGACCAACACAAGGATCAACCAGGATTTTTCACGAATTTTTCCAATTATCGCCATTGCAGTTCTGTTCTAAACTAAAATTAAGGATGCGAATATAGTTAGTAACTGCGACTTAAACAAGTTCAATTAAAGTGTAAAAAAAAAGGCTGCAATTTCTTGCAGCCTTTGTGTTATGGTCGTCCTCCTGACGGAGATCCCGTTCTTGGATTTGGAGCGCTTGGACGCGTTCTCGTTCCATCGTCTCCTCCTGTCCCTTCTTCTGTTCCTCCTCTAGGTCTTACCGGCACATTTCCGTTTACGTTATTTTCATTTTGGACTCCCTCTTCGGTAGAATTGGACTCTCCTCCTGTTTCCGTATTCGTTCCTGTTCCTCCTTCTCCTTCAGATTCTGTGTTACTACCACCTGTAGTTCCAGGGCGAACCGGCACTGACCCGCCAACAGTGTTCTCATTCTGAGTGCCTTCTGTTGTACTACCCGAACCTGAATTCCCAGTTCCCGATGTGGATGTCGAACCCGAATTGGCATTTCCATTTCCGCTGTTTGTACCGGAATTATTGTTACCCGAGTTACCATTATTTCCACTGTTTCCGTTGTTGCCATTGTTACCATTCGTGCTTGGACATGGCCCCAAAACATCTCCGTGTGCCTGGTGTGCAGGCCATGCAGATAGTGGAATTGTCAACTCCTGCGTGTTCTCAGGATTTCCTGGAGGACGGTGACAGATCGTGATCATTTGTTCATTCTGACCACCGTTACCTGTTCCGTTGCTTCCATTATTTCCGTTGTTTGTACCGGAATTATTGTTACCCGGATTACCATTATTTCCACTGTTTCCGTTGTTGCCATTGTTACCATTCGTGCTTGGACATGGTCCCAAAACATCTCCGTGTGCCTGGTGTGCAGGCCATGCAGATAGTGGAATTGTTAACGTCTGCGTGTTCTCAGGATTTCCTGGAGGACGGTGACAGATCGTGATCATTTGTTCACCTATATTGTCCTCGTTAGATTCCTCCTCTTGATTATTATTTGTTTCCGGACATGGTCCCAAAACATCTCCGTGCGCCTGGTGTGCAGGCCATGCAGAAGCAGGGATTGTCAAAGTCTGCGTATTTTCAGGGTTTCCTGGAGGACGGTGGCAGATCGTGATCATTTCCTCAGGTGTTTCTACAACCGGTTCCTTGCGCACAACGATCACCTTTTTAACTACGCTTCCGCAATCTGTGT
Organism: Bacteroidota bacterium; assembly: GCA_006226555.1. Classification (GTDB taxonomy): domain Bacteria; phylum Bacteroidota; class Bacteroidia; order Flavobacteriales_D; family Crocinitomicaceae; genus UBA4466. Next base: position 544 of record SBGS01000196.1, on the reverse strand, counting down.
TCGCAGTGATCATGATTGTGTTGGATCCTACTTGAAGGTTTGCCGTATTTTCATATTTCTTCAAAGTAGAATTGTAGGTTCCTCCTGAAACTGTAGCTCCATTTACTGTCATACTGATCTCATTCACCCCAGAAACATTCAGTACCGTAGCCTGCACTTGAACAGATGTTTGTTCAGTCATATAGTTATTGATAGGAGCCAATATTGTGACTACAGGTTCGATACAAGGGATATAGTTGATCAAGATCGTCTCAGTAACTGTTCCACAAGCATTTGTCGCTGTTACAACAATTTGGTTTGCACCCTGAACAAGAGAAATACGCTTGCTGTATGCTCCACTTGATGCATTGTACATGGCTCCAGTTTGAACCGCTCCGTTATTTGTCAGCTGAATACCGTTGCTTGCAACACCGGAAATATTGAACTGAAGGTTAATTGATCCTTGATCAGTCGTCATTGTCTCTGAAGTAGGGTTGATCAAGTTGATCACAGGTAACGTACACGGTGGTGTATATTTCAATGTGATCGTCTTTTGATCATTTCC
>SBGS01000180.1 GCA_006226555.1 Bacteroidota bacterium | reverse complement strand
TCAACCTGTTTTCTGCTCTCCGCTAGCTTAAAGAGGTTCTCATCAGAATGAACTCTATTAATGAAAGGTAAAAGCGAGTACTGATCGTAAACCAGTCTTACATGTTGCTCCCCAAAAACACCCGTCTCTCCTCTATGGAATTTAAATCGCTGCATGTACAAATGTAAACATGCGAATCGAAAAAGTGAAGCAACGAAAACCCTATCTTTGCACAAAAAAAACGAACATGTACGCATTGATCAAAACAAACAAAGGAGAAATGAAAGTGGAGTTCTATGAAAAAGATGCTCCAAATACTGTCGCTAACTTTGTGAAGCTTGCTAAAGAAGGATATTATAATGGTTTGAAGTGGCACCGTGTTATTCCTGACTTTGTTATCCAGGGAGGATGTCCAAATACGCGTGAAGGAGCTACAGGAATGCCCGGAACCGGTGGACCAGGATATAAAATCGATTGTGAATTAGATGGAGAAAATCAATATCACGATCGAGGCGTTCTTTCCATGGCTCATGCCGGAAGAAACACAGGAGGTTCTCAGTTTTTCGTTTGTCACTCACGCAACAATACAGCACATCTTGACAGAAATCACACATGTTTCGGCAAAGTTGTTGAGGGAGTAGATGTCGTTGATGACATTCGTCAAGGAGATACAATAGACTCCATAGAGATTTTTGAATAAGTAAAAGCGGGAATCTTTCCCGCTTTTTTTCAATAAAGAGTTATCAACATTGACCTAAATTAGGCATCAATTAGCTTATATTTGTTTGTCATGAGTGACTTCGTCGTATCAGCCAGAAAATATCGTCCGCAAACCTTCGATTCAGTCGTTGGTCAGAAGTCGATTACTGCTACGTTAAAAAGTGCGCTCAAAAACGATCATTTAGCTCAGGCATTTCTTTTTTGTGGTTCGCGCGGGGTCGGAAAAACCTCTACAGCGAGGATTTTAGCAAAAACAATAAACTGCTTCAACAAGACAGCTGACTTTGAAGCTTGTAATGAGTGTGAGTCATGTCAATCCTTCAATTCGGGTGCGTCTTTAAATGTTTATGAGCTTGATGCAGCTTCGAATAATAGTGTTGATAATATTCGAGAACTGATCAACCAGGTGAACATTGCTCCTCAGTTGGGAACGCATAAGGTTTACATCATAGACGAGGTTCACATGTTGTCAACTTCGGCATTTAACGCCTTCCTGAAAACGCTCGAAGAGCCTCCAAGACACGCCATCTTTATACTGGCGACAACAGAAAAACACAAGATCATTCCAACGATTTTATCACGTTGTCAGATCTTCGATTTTAACCGGATCAAGGTTAAAGACATTGCCGATCATCTGGAGAACATTGCTTCCAAAGAAGGGATCTCTGCGGAACCTGAGGCATTGCATATCATAGCGCAAAAGGCCGACGGTGCGCTTCGAGATGCCCTGTCGATCTTCGACCAGATCGTAACGTTCTCAGGAAATGAGATTACATATAAGAGTGTTATTGAAAATCTGAATATTCTTGATTACGATTACTATTTCAAGGTTATCGAATACACTCAAAAAGAAGATATACCGGGAGCTTTATTACTTTTAAACGACGTGATCGACAAAGGCTTTGATGCGCATAATTTTATCGCAGGTCTTGCCGAACATTACCGGAATCTGTTAGTATGTAAGGATGTTCGAACGGCGAAATTACTTGAAGTTGGAGAAAGTGTTCAGCAAAAATATATTGAGCAATCAAAACAACTACCTGCTGATCAAATCATCAGAGCTTTGGGAGTGTTGAGTCGTGTTGATGTGGAGTATAAAGCATCCAAAAATCAGCGATTGCTGGTTGAAATGGCACTCATGGAACTCTGCTCGATAAAAGAAGAGACTGAAAAAAAAAATCCCTGAAACGAAGGGTTAAGATCATTCCATTTGCAAATCAGGACATTCGAACGGTAGCTCCTAAAGCAAAAACAGAAGCTCAGCCGGCGAAACGTCAGTTCATTCCTCAATTCAGAAATCAACCCAAAGAAGCAAGCCAACCAACAGGTCAATTGCGTTCTTCTTCTATTTCAATAAAGAAACTTCTTAATCCCGAAGAAAACACGGCTGTAGCCGCAAATCGTGATGACCTACCTTACGAAAGGTATACCTTCGATGATATAAAGATGGCATGGCACAGTTTTGCCTATGAGATGAAGGAGCAAGGAAAAGAATCTATCTATTCTGCATTGAAAAGAAGAGATCCTAAAATGCAAAAAGAACATCAGTTCCTCTTTGAAGTTGATCATAAAGTGATGGTCGACATTATTCAGCAAGTGCTTCCTGATTTCAACAACTTCGTTCGCAAACGCGTAAAGAATTATCACGTAGAGATACAAGTGGATGTTACTGATAACCCGGATGAGGAGATCATACACCTAACGGGTAAAGATAAATTCCAGCGTATGGCGAGAAAAAATCCAAGCCTACACACATTCAAAAGTATATTCAATCTGGATATCGAATATTAACTAGAGTTTAATACGCAGCTGAAGGGTAATTTCTGATCTTTTATTCCCCGTAATTTCTTCCGCTCCGGATCCAAGGGAATCACGATTTGCATATATATTGACTGCATACCTGAACCATAGATCGCATTTTCTCAGGAAAGTATAGCGCAATAATACGTAGGCACGACTGCCTCTATAATAATAAGCCGGTACTGCAAAAACATAGAGTGCATTATTCTCGTAACTATAGATACGCGTGTCATAGCTGTCCGTGTCAAACAATGCATAACGCAAAGCAATATCAACTGGAGATGATTTTGGTTTAAAGAGGATATCCTGTGTGAAAATCATCCCTTTTTCATCCTCGCTTGAAGGACGCTCAAGGGTAACATATTCGATCCTGCTTTTGATCTGAAATGCATCGCTGACTTTGTAACTGAAATTAATTCTGTAATTACGCTGTCTAACGTCCTCGATCTCTGTAATCGTATTATCCTGATCCCTGCTGTTTCTGGCTTTTTGCTGCTCTCTGTAACGCACGTATATTTCCAAATTTCGATTCGGTCGATATGTCGGCTGGATCAACAATTCATGTCCATCTGACGGAGCATCAGTTTGATATCTTAACCATGGAAATTTAAATGCATCAAGATATCCGGATACAAAAAAGCTCTTGGTGAGTTGGGCTTTCAAACCTGCATATAATCCTTTTTCATTCTGTGTTCTACTTCCCTCTCTGAATCCGGCATTGTAAAATGTCGAATACGCACGATCGTAGTTTCTATAGACCAAAGACATTGAAACAAACTTATCCAAAGCAATGAGTACACCATGGACATTTGCAAAAGCACTGGAATGCGTAACATTCGCTACCTCACCAAAAAAGTTAAAATTCCTGTAGGTCCAACTGTAATCTGCACTCAATCCAACTGTACTTTTCCCTCTAAAATCATACATATTGTATGGCATCGTATCTCGAATAAACGGTCTATCATAGCCCTGATATACCGCCGATATACCGGCATTGAAAGCTGAACGCTGAAAACGGAAGTTAGCACCTCCAATAATTTCCTTTAAGGCATCCTTTCGATCAATTTCACTATTTGTTCTGTGCAATCCACTGAGATTGATGCTACTGGCTTCAAAATCTTCTGCAGCCAACGTGTCAGATGCCGTTAAAGTCGCATCAACTCCTTTATATGAACCAAAAATCAACAATGAAAAATCTCCTAAACCAAGATCAACCGCTGCTCCTCTTAAGAACCTTGTTTCATCTACCGATGTATAAGGGCGAATAGGTTGTGCAGACCTTTTAACATTGGTAGCATCTGCCGTCTTATTAAATGCATAGCCTGACCACAAATTAAGTCCCTGCCCTATTTGAATTTGATAATCTCCAATGGCGACAGTTTGAATGTACTTCCCTCCTTTATAGAAAGCATGTGCAGAGTAAAAATCAAAACCTTGAGATTGCGCCCCTCTGAAAAACATTTCACCCGGATCTTTCTCCGCCGTTACGCCAACACTGAAATTGGTACGGTAACTAAACCGCAATCTAGAGTAATATCGATCCGCATTACCATAATAATAAGAGTTACTATTTTGAAGAATTGAGTCCGATACTTGTTCATAACCTGCCTTATCCTCAACAATTCGCTGGTATCTCATAAAAGCTTCAAACTTCCCATACTTGAGCATTTCTTTTAAGGACACATGCACCTGATCCAGCTTATCATCGACCCGAACAAAAGGAAGGACCATAAAGATCGTTTCCAAATCCCAATAGGTAAGGCTTTGAAGCTCGTAGATCGAAATAAACTTACCAAATAGCTTAATGTGTAATAAGAGATCACTGATCTGAATATCGGTCAATAATCCAAGCGCTTCAAGTTCATCTCGATCCGCACTATTCAGGTTTAGCGGATGATCGTAATAATAGTTTAACTGGACGACAACGTCGGTTAGATCAACACTTTCATCCTCCAGTTGTTCTGATATAAACTCAATCCTTTGTTGAATAATATCCTCCTTTTGCTGCGCCGTGAGAACGAGCGGAAACAAGACCAAAATAAATGCAAGCAAAAGTGACTTCATCATTATTTTGTGTCCTTATTTATAAAAACAATCGAAAAATTCGGAGACCACCCTAGGATCTGATCATAGCTTGAACCAATATCTATTCTCAAAACAGAAAAGCAATAACCCATACCAAAACTCATCTCAAGTCTATTGGTTGCTAATCCTCCTCTCAAGAAAAAATCTTCTGAAATTCCATATTCAATCCCACTTCTGAAACGCAAGGGATTATCCAGATCTTTATCCCCTTCAATTGAAATCAGAACTCGATCAGAAAAACGATAACTTGTTCCCAACCTCATCGCTGTTGAGTACCGATCATCCTCATAATCGGATAATCCTGCCCTGCCAATATTCATTACACTTAAACCAATGTTCCATTTTGGAGTGATCTCAGCAAACCAGCCTGCATCCGCAGTTAATGCGCTAGATGATCCATAGTTCTGGTTTAACATCAAACCAAGATAATTCAATTGAACCCCCATCGAAAATTTCTCTGAAAGCCCCATAGAATAACCTATTCCCGCTCGATAAGACCTGAATTGTGTATAACCGTAATGATGTCCTCCCAAGGTCATTACACCTTTTCCCAACGGAATTGCGGCAGCCAAACTTTGAGACTGAAGTTCCTTCAATAAAAATCTGTTTTCGTATGCCAATCCAGCCTTTATACTTTTATACCTGGACGCTGTTGCCGGGTTATTGAAAAACGCAAATTCATCCTCAATGGACACAACCGCATTTGCCATTGAAATTGCTCTTCCTCCCGACGGCAAATACCCCTGAGCATTCACCACATGAAAGAGGGCCAAACTAAAAAGTCCTATTAATAATCTCATTGTTTAACATTTATCAAGCGCTCTTCCTTTTTTAAAACATGATCATCCGTGTAATCATTATCATGTAAAAAATACCAGCTCTTACCATTGTCTGACGACAAGGCAAAAACCTTAAGCGGACTGGCTTCTTCATCAAATAAATTCGAACTGATCTCTAAAACCTCAAATTCGACATGAATGACATCCCCTTCCTTCTCAATTTGCTTAATGATCGGATCCTGATAATAAACTTCAGAATTAATATTCTTGAGCTCAAAGTGCGCCTCAAACACTGAATCTCCTTTGTCCTTGTAATATCTCACAGCCAATGGATGAATTTCAGATAAATATTGGAGCATCCTGCCCTCATTCATTGCAGAAAGATGGTTATTGATAGACCGATTTAAAGTCGCTTCCTGATCAGCACTCAAAGTGCATGAAGAGATGAGGATCAGCAGTATGAAGAATAGTTTATTTCTCACCCGATGAATTTACTAAAGTTCAACGAAAAAGCCACATAGGACTGTAAAAACAAATCATTATATTTAAAGGAAAAACCATGCTAAGATCTACTCTCGTTGCGCTGTCATTGTTCTCATTCTTCACGTACAGTCAGCAAACCAATGAATCCGTTACTATAGGAACCACTAACAGGACTTACGTTCAATATCTTCCAACCGGATTTGATGCCGGCACAGAATCGCTTCCTGTTGTCTTCTGTTTACACGGTATTGGAGATAATGCGCAAAATATCGCGAACATCGGTTATAATGTAATGGCTGATACTGCACGGTTTATTGTGATCTATCCGCAAGGAGAGTTAAATGGACTAGGTCAGACTTCTTGGAACAACGGTACGATCATTTCTTCATCTGCTGATGACCTTTCATTCTTTAATGCAATGATGAATCTTATGATCAATGATTACAACGCTGATCCAAGTCGTATTTATGTCTCAGGATTCTCAATGGGGGGAATTATGTCCTATCACTTGGCATGTAATTTAAACGACCGTGTTGCCGCAATCGGTGTCATGTCCGGAGCAATGTCCCAAAGTGACTATACGAATTGTGCTCCAGCCTACTTAACACCTGTAATGCACATACACGGCACTGCGGATGGTACAGTTCCTTACGACAACGGTGGATTACCTTCGTTGAAATTGGCAAAAGACTCATATGAATTTTGGATCGCTCAGCACGGGTGTTCAATAACATCTGATTCTACCCAGTTTCCCGATCTGGCTTCAGATGGATTGACTTTTGATCATTTTGTTGCTCAAGGCTGTACACCAGCAGGTTCAATGGAATTCATTCGTGCAAACGGCGGTGATCACGTATATTTCCAATATCCACTAAATGACATAACAGAAATTCAGGAGATCTGGCGTTTCTTCCGTCAGTGGAGTCACTCGAGTCCGGCACAAGCGGGAGTAGATAAAAATATAGCTTTTTTATTCGAACTATACCCTAATCCAACCGAAGCAGCTGTCACGATCAAAACCTCATCAAACGGAGAATTATACATTACGAATGCAACGGGCCAGCTGATCCTAAAGCGTCAAATACCGGCGGGGGAATCATCACTTGACATCACAGATCTTTCACCCGGTATTTACTATTTACAGCTAGATAATGTTGTAAAAAAGATCATCAAACATTAAATGATCTCATTAAATAGTTGGTAAACTCTTCTTCGCTGGACTCCTCGAGACCGTCAATTTGATATTTCAGCATTTCCTGAATTCTCAGTATTTCAGGATATTGTTTCGCTTGGACATCGTGAGAAAAACATCTTGTTCCAATCACTTGAATTTCAACAAAACGCTCATTCGAATCGATCCTGTAGAACGACTTATGATTTGACAACCTTCTGTATTGTGGGAACTCCATATCTTTGTACAAAATTAGTGATCAGATGTTTATTAACAAGCTACATGAAAAAGCGGATGGCCTTTTAAAAAAAGGACAGATAGAAGAAGCCTTGAAAATATATCTGGATTTACTGAAAACCCATCAAAGTTCACCAGACCTCGTATCTGATATTGGTGTCGCTTATTTGCATAAGAACAACCGTGAATTGTGTATGCAATACATGAACCTGGCAATCGAGCTTCAACCCGATTACAGCTTCCGCTATGCTTGTAGGGCATTTGCTTACAATCATTTTAAAGATCTTGATGCAGCAATAGCAGATTATAATAAGGCTATTGAGCTCGATCCAGATGATGCGGTTGCACACAATAACCTTGGTTTACTGTTGGAACAAAAGGGGTATCAGGATGAGGCGAACAAACGTTTTGAACAAGCAGATCGACTATCAAAGGCTGAAGAGCGCCTATTTTCTGTGATGGATGAGCTTGAAGCAAATAACACGTCAGACAACAAGGAAAATGAAACTTCAGTACCATCTGAAACAAAAAATGAAGATAAGGCTGACATAAAAAGTGAGCTAAAAAAATTCTGGAGTTCTCGTGAACAGAGAAGAGAATTCATTCGATTTATTAAAAATGGATTCCGATTAAAATGACAAAAAAGGAAAAAGCAAAATACATCATTGACGAGCTGGAAAAATTATATCCAACTACACCTGTCCCGTTAGATCACTCGGACGCCTACACCTTGCTTATCGCTGTTTTACTCTCGGCCCAATGCACGGATGAAAGAGTAAATAAGATCACCCCTCTTTTATTTGCTGTGGCCAGAGATCCATTTACAATGAGTAAAGTCCCCGTTGAAAAAATTCAGGAGATCATACGTCCTTGTGGTCTATCTCCAAGAAAGTCTAAAGCAATATCAGAGTTATCGCAGATATTGGTTGAAAAGTACAAAGGAGAAGTTCCAAATGACATTGACCTGCTCGAAGAATTACCAGGTGTAGGACATAAAACTGCATCCGTAGTGATGGCGCAGGCTTTCGGTGTACCTGCATTTCCAGTTGACACTCACATTCATCGACTTCTAACAAGATGGGGAATTACAAATGGGAAAAGTGTCGCACAAACTGAAAAAGATGCTAAAGCTGTTTTTCCCAGAGAGCTTTGGAACAAATTGCATCTCCAGATCATTTTTTACGGTAGAGAATATTCTCCTGCTCGCTCTCCAAAGGCGAATATTGATTTCATTACAAGCCACATTGGAACCAAAAAGGCATTGGCTGAATTAAAATAATTTTGATTCAGATTAAACCTTTGTCTTTATAGGCTGTCCAAATTGAAAATTATACATTATGAAAAAGAGTTTGTTTTTGATTTTGATCGCGGTATTAAGCACGGTATCTTTTGTAAATGCACAGCAATGGGAAAAGTTAGGTTCACGCGTAGTGAACTTTGGAATTGATAGAGATGTCATCCACGTAGGTGCGAATGAAGGAGGTTTTACTAAACTGAAGATCGATGTTCGAGGTGGTGCGATCAACATGCATCGTCTGGTGGTTGAATACGGTAACGGAGAAAAAGAGGAGATCGAATTAAGACATAATTTTACAAAAGGAAGTGGTTCTCGCGTAATCGATTTGAAAGGCGGAAAACGCATAATTAAGAACATCACATTCGTATACGACACTAAGAACAGATCTCGTCATAGAGCAGTTGTTACCGTCTTTGGAAGGCATTAATTTACCTTAAACGATTAAGCAAATCGGGGGCTTTCTGCTCCCGATTTTTTTATCTAATTTCGACTAAAATCGAACACATGAAATCAAAAGAAGAGATCGTAGCGAACTGGCTTCCACGCTATACAGGGGAAGAATTGGAGAATTTTGGAAAGTATATTCTTCTGTGCAATTTCAGTAATTATGTCGAAAAATTCGCCGCACACCATCGTGTAGAGGTTAAAGGTTATGGCAAACCTATGCAATGTGCAACAGCTGATGGGATAACGATTATTAACTTTGGTATGGGTAGTGCGTCGGCAGCAACCTGTATGGACCTTCTATCTGCCATTGAGCCAAAAGCTGTTCTATTTTTAGGGAAGTGTGGCGGTCTTAAAAAGAAAAACAATGTTGGTGATCTTATACTTCCGATAGCCGCCATTCGTGGAGAAGGAACAAGTAATGATTATTTACCATCAGAAGTACCTGCATTACCGGCCTTTGCTCTTCAAAAAGCAATTTCAACAACCATCCGTGACAATGACCTCGACTATTGGACGGGTACATGCTTCACTACAAACAGAAGAGTATGGGAACATGACGATGAGTTTAAGGCATACCTGCAAAAGGTTCGTGCAATGGCCATTGACATGGAAACGGCTACCATATTTACAGTTGGATTTGCAAATGAAATTCCAACCGGAGCCTTACTCTTGGTTTCGGATCAACCGATGGTACCTGAAGGAGTAAAGACAAGTGAAAGTGATTCTAAAGTAACTTCACAATTTGTAGACAATCATCTGCGTATTGGTATTGAATCTTTGAAGCAGCTCATCAATAAAGGTCATACGGTCAAGCATTTGAAATTCAACTAAAGACTTAACTGAGCTGGATTTCTTTAGCTACAATATGTAACATGATTTGGACTAACGAGTGAAGAAAAGTTCAGTATACTTAATGGGGTTGATCACGTTACTCGTGTTTCCAATCCCTACATTTCTAGTCCTTTACTTCTGGGAGGAGATTCCACCTGTAGAAGTTTTTCAGCTAGAGAAATTCGATGTTATACCCGTTGGATATGGACTTCAATTTGGATTTATCTATGCCATATTCGCTCTTTTATTGCTAAGAAGTTCTGTTTTCGACGGTCTCCCAAAAAACATTGAGCACATTGTACGTTCAATGAAGCTAAGTATCTTCGACAGCCTTTTTCTTTCCTTATGTGCCGGAATAGGCGAAGAACTGCTCTTTCGATCCGGATTTCAATATTACTTTGATCCTTTTCTGGTAAGTATATTCTTCATCGCCATCCACGGATACTTCAATCCAATGAGCTGGCGCATGTCTCTTTACGGTTTAATTTTACTTCCGTTCATAGTTCTGATCAGCTACGGGTATTATGAGTTCGGGCTTTGGTTTTCTATTTCAGCTCATTTCATGTATGACTTTGTCGTTTTCATGTCGATCAGAAAATGATCATCTCAAAGTGATCTGCAATCTGTTTGTTTGCATTACCAATAAACAATTTGGAACCAATATAGAACGATCAATAATTAGAGTCTCAAGATTTCTCATCCTACAAGATGATTCTGGTATAGCCAAAAGAACTCCTGCCTGATCAAGGTTCAGGGTTCTTAACGATCGCAATTCACCAAAATTCTCCGGGAGTGAGTCCAAAAAATTACGTTGTAAAATCAAGGTTTCGAGATGATTCATATTTACAAAAGACTTCGGTAGACTTTTTAGGTTATTAAATGCAACATCCAATACATACAAAGAAGTTAACTTCCCAATCGAATCGGGCAATGACTTCAGTTTGTTTTGATTTAAATAGAGCTGCTCGAGCTCTTTCAATTCTGACAATGAATCCGGTAAATGCTCTAATTCGTTGTTAGAGAGGTATAAAATCTTGAGGTTCTTTAATCTGCCAATACTTTCAGGGAGATATTTAATATTGTTTCTGCTCAGGTATAGTTTCTCGAGTGACTCCATTTCACCTATACGATCAGGAATTGAGTCTATCTGATTATGATATAGCCTCAGGATCTTCACATCTTTTCTGAGGAACAATTCTTCGGGGAATTCTGTAAGTCCCTTTCTGGAAAGGTTAACTGTAGTTCCGTGATTCCCTTGAGTAAGCTCAATGATAGAACATGAGCCAAATACAAATGCGAGAATGAAAATAATTGTGTATCGCATCATTAAATGTAGTTATTTTGCAAAAGAATGCTCTCGCAAGCAACCAAATTGATTTTTTTGCATCTTGGTATTAAACTTGTTGAGATAATACTTGTCAATTATATTGAACTTAAAGAATAGAAATATGAAAAAATTGAGCCTATTATTTGCAGCCCTGCTAGTTACTGTATCTGTTTCCGCTCAGGATTTAGAAGCAAAAAAGAGCCCTGAAGAGCGCGCAAAGATCATGACGGAAAATCTTGCTAAAGACGTTGATCTAAGTGAAGAGCAAAAGTCAAAAATTGAAGCAATCAACGAGCAATATATTGCTGATCTTAAAGCTATCAAAGCTGATGAGTCGAAAGATGAAGAGCAAAAAAGAGAAGCTGTAAAAGAAGTGCGTAAGAACTGGAAAAATGCAGTCGAAGCAGAGCTTACAGAGGAGCAAAAAGCAAAACTCAAGGAACTCAGAGCTGAGCATAAAGGTCAGTTAAAACTTAGTCCAGAAGAACGCGCAGAAAAAAAAACGGCATACTTGAAGGCTGAGTTAGGTTTATCGGAAGAGCAAACCGAGAAAGTCAGAGAGCTTAATTTGATCGTTGCGCAAAAGATAGCAGCTATAAAATCAAATGAATCTCTGACCGAAGAACAAAAGAAGCAATATATCGCCGGAAATAAAAAAGATTTCAAGAAGGCCCTTTCAACGATTCTTACAAAAGAACAAATGAAAAAGTTCGAAGAGTTGAAAAAGGATCATCAAGAAAAAGAAAACCACTAAAAAAAGAAAAACCGCAATCGCGGTTTTTTTTTATTTCATTTTGTTTGCAAACACTTCCTTGAACTTTTCGACCTTTGGTCTGACAACACTCTGGCAATATAAATTACCGGGATTGTTCTCAAAGTAATTGTGATGATAATCTTCAGCTGGAAAGAATTGAGTGAATTCTGTGATTTCCGTTACTATTGGTTTCTCCCATACTTTCTTTTTATCCAGCTCATCTCTGTAGTGAATGGAACTATTTCTCTGATCCATTGAATGATAAAATATAACCGAACGATACTGACTTCCCTCGTCATTACCCTGTCTGTTTAATTGAGTAGGATCATGGACGAACCAAAATAATTCCAGTAACTCTTCAAAAGTGATCACTGAGGGGTCGAAAGTAATTTGTGCTACTTCTGCATGTCCGGTATTCCCTTCGCAAACCTCCTTATAACTTGCTCGATCCGGATCGCCTCCTGCATATCCTGGTTCAACAGATAGTACGCCTTTCAGATCTTTAAAGCAGGCTTCGATACACCAAAAACAACCTGCTCCGAACGTTGCTTTTTCCATATCCAAATTTACTTTTTCTTCGCTTCAAAATTCAACGCAGCAGAATTTATACAATAACGCAATCCTGTTGGTTCCGGACCATCTGAAAAGACATGTCCCAAATGAGCATTACAGTTGTTGCAATATACTTCGGTACGACGCATCCCGTGTGAATCATCCGTTCTTTCACCTACTCCATCTGAACAACTATAAAAACTTGGCCAACCCGTTCCGGAATCAAACTTCGTTTCACTTGAGAAAAGATGTTCACCACAACAAACACAGTAGTATTCTCCCTTTTTCTTATTATCCCAATAAGCTCCGGAAAATGCTCTTTCGGTTCCCGCCTCACGTGTTACTCTGTACTGTTCATCAGTTAAAATAGCTTTCCACTCCTTTTCCGTTTTTTGAACAACCGGGGTTTGGGTCGTCATTTCCTGCCCTGCTTCCTGTGCAGTACAGCCGACTGTTAAAACAGTGATCATTAAAAACAAATATGTTCTCATAATTTCGATAAAATCTTTTTGTCGGATTAATAGCTTATACCTTACACCCAAAGTTAGAATTGAACTACCTTTGTGCGATGAAAAAACATCGCTTCGATAAAAATTTCTGGATCATATCCTTTGCGCTGTTTTTCTTCATGATCAGCTTCAATATAATTTTACCCGAACTAAATGATTTCATCTCGGATCTTGGCGGCAAGGATCAAAAGGGGCTCGTGATTACTCTTTTCACAATTACAGCAGCACTTTCCAGGCCATTTTCAGGAAAGTTAAGCGATACGATCGGGCGAAAAAAAGTCATGATGATCGGTATGGGAATAGCCGCCGTAACATCCCTTTTATATCCTATTACGGGACTTTTTTCCTTTCTTTTTCTCCGCTTGATGCATGGGCTTTCTGCAGGTTTCTTGCCAACAGGAGCAACTGCACTCGTCACAGATATCCTAAGATCGGATCAGCGAGGTGTTGGAATGGGAATTTGGGGAACTTTTTCGTCTGTTGGGATCGGTTTCGGACAGATCTTTGCGTCATATATAACAGAGTACTTTGGATTAACCGGGCTATTTTTCACTGCATCCTTTTTCGCCATTTTAACAGGTATTTTATTGCTCTCTATAAAAGAAACATTACCCGAAGTTCAGCCTTTCAGATGGAATCATCTCCAAATTACAATGAAAGACGTTTTTGATCCCAGTGTGACACCGGCAGCCATAGTGATGTTTTGTCAGGCAATTTCCAGTGGGATCGTATTTGTTATCACACCTGATATTTCCGGATTTCTCGGTATTTCCAACAAAGGATGGTTCTTTGGTTTTTACATGCTTTCAACAATATTCATTCGTTTAATGGCCAGTGGATTATCAGATAAAATTGGACGACGAAAAACATTGATCCTTGGACTGAGCTTCATGGTAATAGCCATGTTAATGCTTGGTTTCAGCAGAGACTGGGGGATGTACACGGCTGGTTCAATTGTTTTTGGAATCGCCACAGGAATATCTAGTCCAACACTCTTCGCCTGGACGGCAGATCTTTCTGCTATCGAAAGAAGAGGTGTTGGAGCTGGCACATTGTTCATTGCATTGGAACTTGGTATTATGATCGGTTCAGTAAGCACACTATTAACTTACGATAATCAGCTACGAACTATTCCCGTTGTATTCATTTTTGGAGCTATATTCTCCTTACTTGCTATTGGATATTTGATCTGGCATCTACTTAAAAAGAGTGATCTTTCGGGTCATTCTATTTCATCCTCAACCGCCAGATAAGAACGTAATCTCCCTACGATAAAATAGATGGGAATAGTATCTAAAAGTGCAAATGCAAACTTAAAGGCATAGCTACTGAGTATGAA
>SBGS01000065.1 GCA_006226555.1 Bacteroidota bacterium | reverse complement strand
CTGACAAGTTCAAGATTTCGAATTGTAAATCTATCCAGCCAGACATAGCGTTCTTCCTCAATTCGGGAGATCCCTGTTATATGTTTCAAACGGTCATGCTGGTTCTCGCTCAGGTAATACAATGCTGCTCCTGCTGCGACAATACCATGATGCATATTCTCGATCCCAAAACCTTTCAAAGATTTTGTTCCGAATTGCTTGTTCAAACTTTCCTTTGCAAAATCAGCTGTAAAAACCCAGTCCTCTAGTCGGAAGGAATAATAGCGATTCCCAAAGAGTTGATCAAATGCTGCTGTGTCACGTTTATTGTAGATGATCTCAGTTGGCTCAAAACTCTGTATCAGTTTTTCGATATAGGAAGTAGTTCCTTCAGTAACCAAAAATTCACCTGTAGAGACATCTAAAAATGCTATACCGATCCCTTCTTTTTCGAATTGAACGGCGCATAAAAAGTTATTCTTCTTGGAATCGAGTACCTGATCATTGAAAGAAACTCCCGGAGTGACCAATTCTGTTACACCGCGTTTGACGATCGTTTTCGTCATTTTTGGGTCTTCCAGCTGATCACAGATGGCCACGCGTTGCCCTGCTCTAACGAGCTTGGGGAGGTAGGTGTCGAGAGAATGATGCGGAAATCCGGCAAGCTCAAGTTTTGAGCCGCCATTGTTTCGGTTTGTTAAAACGATCCCAAGGATTTTAGCTGTGATAATGGCGTCTTCACCGAAGGTTTCATAGAAGTCACCTACACGAAACAACAATAAGGCCTTAGGATGTCTGGCCTTGATTTCATTGTATTGTTTCATGAGAGGAGTCTCCTTATTTCCTTCGCTTTTGCTAGATTTCGCCAAATCAGTCTATTTTTGCAGTTTGAAGGGATAAAAATAGAAGGAAGCATTCAGCCAGCCAAGGGTTCTTCCCGCATCTTTTCCACAATATGAACAGAAAGCTAAAGTTATGGGAGCTGGAACGGCTCACTCCGGATGAATTCAAGAAACAAGAGAAGTTTCCTGTTACAGTTGTGTTGGACGATATCCGCAGCTTAAACAATGTCGGTTCATTTTTCCGTACAGCGGATGCCTTCAATATAGAGCGTATAATTTTATGTGGTATCACTCCTTGTCCACCGCACAGAGAAATTCAAAAAACAGCTCTTGGAGCAACGGAATCCGTTTCTTGGAGCCACAGAGAGGATATAGTTGAATTGATAAAGGAGCTTAAATCGCAAAAATACGTTGTGTGTAGTTTGGAACAGGCTGAGGAAACGGTTTTACTACAGGATATAAAGAAGTTGAGTGGAGAACGTTTTGCGCTTGTATTCGGAAATGAGGTGGATGGTGTAAATCAGCAAGTAATAGACGAATCGGACCATGTTGTAGAAATACCTCAGTTCGGCACAAAACACAGTATCAATGTTTCTGTTTGTGCGGGTATTGTAATGTGGGAATTTGCAAAAAAATGGATAGAGTGATCAAAGTAACTTTTTCACTTCAGGAATCTGGTTATATTTGCACTTTGTTAAATAGTTTCATTTAATAATTAAACAAAATGATTAAGACGGATATCATTATTATTGGAGCGGGACCGGTTGGTCTTTTTACAGTGTTTGAAGCGGGCTTATTAAAGTTGCGTTGTCACTTGATTGACTCATTACCGCAAGCCGGAGGACAGTGTTCGGAGATATATCCGAAGAAACCGATCTATGATATCCCGGGCTTTCCTTCTGTTCTGGCAGGGGAGCTGATCGATAATTTGATGGAACAGGCAGCGCCTTTTAAGCCGGGATTCACCCTTGGAGAGGCGGCTGTATCAATTGACAAAATTGACGAGAACACTTTTATTGTTACAACAGATAAGGGGACTAAACACGAAGCGCCGATTGTTATGATCGCAGGTGGATTAGGGGTGTTCGAGCCAAGAAAACCACCGATCGAAAATATTGTTGACTTCGAAGATAAGGGTGTAGAATACATAATTCGTGATCCGGAGCTATATCGTGGAAAGCGTTGTGTAATAGCTGGAGGCGGTGACTCTGCGTTGGACTGGTCGATCTTTTTGACGGAAAATGGAATTGCTTCGGAAGTTTCGTTGGTTCACAGAAGTTCATCTTTCCGTGGCCACTTGGATTCAGTACAAAAGGTCATCGATCTTGCCGATCAAGGAAAGATCAACTTGATCACTGAAGCAGAGGTTGTTGGTTTGAATGGTGGTGATAAGCTGGAAAGTGTAGTTATTCGTCATCAGAAAGATGGTGATATGATTAAAGAAGCAGATCACTTTATTCCGTTATTCGGACTTAAGCCGAGTTTGGGTCCTATTGCCGACTGGGGCTTGGAGATCGAAAAGAGTGCGATCAAAGTTGATACACGTGATTACTCTACGAATATTCCGGGTATTTATGCCATTGGAGATGTGAACACGTATGAAGGGAAACTGAAGTTGATCCTTTGTGGTTTCCATGAAGGGACTCTTGCGGTTCAATCTGCTTTTGCAAGAATTCACCCTGAGAAAAAGAATGTCCTGAAATATACCACTGTGAATGGTGTACAGGGATTCTAAGGAGTCGTAAGCGAATTCAATTTTCTTATATTTGAAGCATGAGTCGTAAGACGGTAAATGCTGTAATTTTATTGGGCATCATTGCGGTGGTCAGCATTTTGGTTATCCAGGTGGTATGGATCCGAAAAACAACCGCCATACAGGAAACGACGATTGCTATTCAAGAAAAGGAGGATTCTCTCAATCTCATACATTTTACGGAACAGGTTCATATTTCTTTGCGAAATGTACTGGAGGCCATTTCGACGCACAAAGCGGATAGCTCTGATATGTACGGAGCGGTGAAGCAGGTTAGTGTAAATTACTACTCAGTCGACATCAATGAGGAGCTCCATCCATATTATCTTGAAACGCTACTCAAGCGTGAATTTTACGATCAGAACATTCGGGAGAATTTTCAATACGGTATTTACGACTGTTTTACCGACTCTATTGTCTTTGGTAATCTGATCCGTTTTACTGAAAACTCATTGTACGAACCCGCCTCCGATACGGCTTTGGGAATTACCTCTCCGGGAATGAAATGGAAGAAAGACGGGCATTATTTCACGGTTTATTTTCCAGATGTTTCACCTCGATCCAATCAAGGGGATACGGGTTCAACATCACCGTACATTTACCTTACGGTCATAGTCGTGTTGGTTCTTTTGTTTTTCGGTTTTGCAGTTTCTGTGATTCTAAAGCAAAAGCGTTTGTCAGAGGTCAAAACAGATTTTATCAATAATATGACGCACGAATTGAAGACACCGATTTCTACGATCGGATTATCTGCAGAGATGATCATGCGTTCAGACGTAATGAAGGAGCCGGAGCGTATACAGAAATTTGCGGGGCTGATCTTCAAGGAAAACAAGCGTCTTCAAAGTCAGGTGGAGCGGGTGTTGAATGTCGCGAAACTTGATAAGGAAGAGGTAACGCTGAAAAAGGAGCAGTTCGACATGCATGAGCTTTTGGAAGAGGCAAAGGAGAACTTTGAATTCAATCAGAATGAAAAAGGGGGAACCATCTCACTGGAGCTCAATGCTGAAAACTATCAGATAAATGTGGATCCGGTTCACGTTTCCAACGTGGTATTCAATTTATTGGACAACGCCGTAAAGTATTGCAAAGAAGACCCTGTAGTTTCTGTTCGTACATACAATGATCGAAATTACTTTGTGCTGGAGATCGAAGACAACGGAATAGGAATTAAGCGAGAAGATCAAAAAATGATCTTTGACAAATTTTACCGTGTTCCTACTGGGAATTTACACGATGTAAAAGGTTTTGGTCTTGGATTGTATTACGTGAAGCTGATCGTAGATGCTCATCACGGGTCGATCTCTCTTCGAAGTGTTCCCGGGAAAGGAACGATATTCACAGTTAAAATACCCCTCTGATCATTTGCGAGCGTATCGCATCAATTCTGAAACCGGTTGAGGATATATTCCATCACGGCCAATGCGCTTTCCTTTTTTGTAGACGATAATTCTTTCGGTTACAATAGAGCCCTCCATTTTTGCGTCAACAAGGTAATAGTCATTTGCTTCAAACATCACGACGTATGATCCTGTCATTTCATTCGCTCCGATCTTTATTCGAATTTCTTCTTTGAAAAGATCCACATAAATCGTTGTCTCCGAGACTTCTATTAATTTGTTCGCCTCCTTGTATGTGTAGGAAGAAACAATTCCTTTATACTTCCCGAAGTATTTTCGTTTCAGGCTGATCTCTTTCTGCGACCAGGAAAGGGATACAAAAAGTATCGCAACACATGTTAAAAGCAACTTGCTCATACCCTAAAGATAATCATTTCAAAAGAGTTCCGAATTTTTATTAACGAAAAGCCTCAGTTACCCACAATCACTTCACAATTCAAGTGATTTAATCTAATTTTAGGTGTTTAATTTCAATCTGATGAAACAGTATCACGATCTATTACAGCATATTCTTGACAATGGGACGTTTAAGGAGGATCGAACCGGAACCGGAACGATCTCAGTTTTTGGATACCAAATGCGCTTCGATCTATCTGAAGGTTTTCCGTGTGTAACGACCAAAAAGCTTCATTTGAGGTCTATTATTCATGAGCTGTTATGGTTTCTTCAGGGAGATACGAATATCAAGTACCTAAAAGATAATGGTGTTAGGATCTGGGATGAGTGGGCGGATGAAGATGGCAATCTGGGTCCTGTTTATGGGTATCAATGGAGATCATGGCCTGACGGTCATGGTGGAACCATCGATCAGATTACGAAGCTTGTTGAAGCTATAAAACGTAATCCTGATTCAAGACGACATATTGTTTCTGCGTGGAATGTTGCTGATGTGGATAATATGGCACTTCCTCCATGTCATACCTTGTTCCAATTCTATGTGGCTAATGGTAAGTTAAGCTGTCAGCTTTATCAACGCAGTGCAGATACTTTTCTCGGAGTGCCTTTTAATATCGCATCTTATGCTTTATTAACCATGATGATCGCTCAGGTATGTGATCTGGAACCGGGAGATTTTGTACACACCTTTGGTGATGCTCACATCTACAGCAATCACCTCGATCAGGTTAAGCTACAATTGTCTCGGGATTTCAGACCGCTCCCTACGATGAAGATCAACCCTGAAGTGAAAGATATTTTTGAATTTAAATACGAGGATTTCGAATTATTGAATTATGATCCACACCCACATATCAAAGGTGAAGTGGCTGTTTAGTCTGTTGCTTGCATTTACCGTTAGCGCACAGGGAGATGTTTCTTTTCTGTTTGTCGGTGATGTGATGCAACACGATGGGCAGATTAATGCCGCCTACAATAAAACTTCAGGTGATTATGAATACTCGGATGGATTTAAGTTTGTAAAACCGATCATCAATCAGTATGATTTTTCAGTAGCGAATCTGGAAGTAACTCTGGCGGGAAAACCTTACAAGGGTTATCCCCAGTTCTCGGCTCCGGATCAGTTAGCAGAGACACTTGTTCAAAGTGGATTCAATGTGATCATTACGGCCAACAATCATTCTTGTGATCGCGGTGCAGAAGGCGTAGTGCGAACTTTGGACGTGCTCGACAAGCTAGGGGTAAAGCATACTGGTACATTTCGCAGTCAGGAAGAGCGGGATAAAAACTATCCGCTCATGCTTGAAAAAAATGGAATGAAGATCGCAATGCTGAATTATACCTATGGTACCAATGGACTGTTTGTAAAAGCTCCGTTGATCGTAAACTACATTGACTCAGCTGTGATCCGAAAGGATGTTGCACGAGCAAAAGAATTGAAGGCTGACCTCATCGTCTGTAACATGCATTGGGGTACAGAATATAAGTCGTTACCGAACGATTATCAAAAGCGTTACGAAAGCTTTTGTTATGAATTGGGAGTTGATATGGTGATTGGAAATCATCCACATGTTATTCAGCCAATTGAAAACAAACAAGTGGCTGGAAAAGACAGGCTTACTGTTTGGTCGTTGGGTAACTTTGTTTCGAATATGCAGGTCCGATACACGCGCGGTGGAGTTATGTTGGGGGCTCATGTAAAAAAAACAGAAGATAAGATCGATATTACCAAAGCAGAAGATTGGTTGGTCTATGTGTATAAGCGTCAAGAAGGTCCCGTGATGCAATACTATATACTTCCAGATTATGATTATAACGCCATGCTTCCTGGGTTTATTCCTCCGGCGGAGCTTACGAAAATGCAGGAGTTTTTTCAGGATTCACGAGAGCTCTATGAGACCCACAATAAGAACGTGAAGGAAAAGCTGGTAACAGAGTATCCTGCTATGAAAGAGCTTTATCAGAAGTATTTGAAGAGCTATTATGCAGTGCATCTCACTGATGCCAACGATGATTTATTGCTTGATCCCAATGCCAGAAAATATCTCCATTGCACATTGGATGATAA
Organism: Bacteroidota bacterium; assembly: GCA_006226555.1. Lineage (GTDB taxonomy): Bacteria > Bacteroidota > Bacteroidia > Flavobacteriales_D > Crocinitomicaceae > UBA4466. The sequence goes on along the minus strand of SBGS01000065.1, from coordinate 7,932 downwards.
TGGAGTCGAGTATGTGCTTTCTGGAGTTTGCGACTCCATTGAGCAGGCCGAAGGAAATGCCAGATTCATTATGGACTGTGGACTGTCCAAAGCAGTAAAGATTGTGAAAGTTAGTCCGGATAAAGTAGAGGAGATTCAAAGATGAATGTAGCGATAATAGTGGCAGTTGATCGTGACCATGGGATTGGTAAGGACAATGATCTTATGTGGCACCTTCCGGATGATATGAAGTTTTTCAAAGAGACTACGAAGGGTCATATCGTGGTGATGGGAAGAAAAAACTGGGACTCAATTCCTCCCAGGTTTCGACCATTTTCGGACAGAGAAAATGTAGTTTTAACAAGAAACACAGACTTTAGAGCAGAAGGAGCAATAGTCTATCACTCACTTCAAGAGTGTTTGCTAGCGTACGAAAAGGAAGAAGACCGCACGGTTTTCATTATAGGGGGAGGAGAGATATACAAACAGGCATTGGACTCTGGACTAGTGAATGAAATGTATATAACGCGCATAGATGCCACATTTGATGCGGATACTTTCTTTCCTGAATTCGACGAGAATGAATGGAGTGTCGAGGTTATCGGAGATCATGAGATCGATGATCGTCATCCACATGCATTCACATTTTACAGGTATACGAGACCACAATGTTATTGTGCATAGCCGAAAAACCGAGTGTGGCCAAGGATATCGCTGAGGTTCTTGGTGCAAAAACGCGTCATGACGGGTACTATGAAGGCAATGGATATTGGGTTACATGGACCTTTGGGCATCTGTGTACATTAAAGGAACCACATGATTACAATGAACGTTGGAAATTTTGGCGATTAGAAGACCTACCGATCGTACCCAACAATTTTGGTATAAAGCTCATTGAGGACAGGGGTGTTGAACGACAGTTTAAAGTGATAGAGAACCTTGTTTCAAAATGTTCAGAGGTAATAAACTGTGGTGATGCCGGACAGGAGGGAGAGCTCATTCAAAGATGGGTTTTGCTCAAGGCCAAATGCAATGTTCCTGTCAAGCGTTTGTGGATATCTTCACTTACGGAAGAGGCAATTAAAGAAGGCTTCGAGCATTTGCATAAAGCGGAACGTTATGATAATCTTTATGCTGCCGGATCAGCAAGAGCGATCGGTGATTGGATGCTGGGGATCAATGGCACACGGCTTTTTACGAAGAAATTTGGTCATGGTAAATCTACGCTTTCGATAGGAAGAGTTCAGACGCCAACACTCGCAATGATCGTTCAGCGTCAGAAGGAGATCGACTCATTTGTAATTCAGGATTATTGGGAGCTGAAAACGCTATACAGAGATACTGAATTTCTTTGTCAGATCGATCGTTTAAAGACAGAAGAGCGTGCAGTAAAAGGACTGGAATACCTGAAAGACAAGGAGTTTGAAATTACAAGCTTTGAACAGAAAGAAGGAAAAGAGGGTAATCCAAGGTTATATGATCTAACCTCTCTTCAAGTAGATGCGAATAAGATATTTGGATCCTCAGCAGAGGATACATTGAAGCATGTACAAAGTTTGTATGAGAAGAAATTGGTAACATATCCTCGTGTTGACACTACATATCTATCCGAAGATCTGCATCCAAAGATCAGTGGTATCATGAGTAGATTACAGTATTATTCAAGATTCACCGCTCCTCTACTGGAGAATCCAATTCCAAAATTGAAGACAGTTTTTGATGATAAGAAGGTAACCGACCACCATGCGATAATCCCGACGGGAGTGGTTCCATCCGGAATAACCCATCAGGAACAGCAGGTATACGATCTGATCGCCAAAAGATTTATCGCCGTTTTTTATCCGGTTTGTCTTGTATCCAATACAACTGTAATGGGAAAAGTAGGGGATCTTGAGTTTAAGGCAACAGGGAAACAGATTCTCGATCCGGGATGGCGTGTGATTTATGATGATGGTAAGAAGAAAGATGGAGAAGAATCCATTATGCCTGAGTTTGTAGAGGGGGAGAAAGGACCTCATGAGCCATATATCCATAATGGAAAAACATCACCTCCCAAATTCTACACGGAAGCGACTTTATTGCGTGCGATGGAAACCGCAGGACGTCAGGTTGAAGATGACGAAATGCGAGAATTATTGAAGGATAATGGTATTGGTAGACCTTCGACCAGGGCAAACATTATTGAAACCCTGTTTAAGCGCAAATACATTGAGAAAAAGCGAAAGAATATTGTAGCAACTCCAACAGGGATAGCATTGATCGATACGATCCAGAATGAGCTACTGAAAAGCGCTGAGCTAACCGGAGACTGGGAGAAGAAGCTCCGGTTGATAGAAAAGGGAGAGTATGAGCTTGAAGTTTTTAAACAGGAGCTGTATCAAATGGTGCGCGAGCTTACCGATGAGGTGATCTTCAATACGCAGGTTCCTTTCAGACAAGCGTTTGTCGTGGATGAAAAACCAGTTGTCAAGAAACAACCTAAAGCGACAAAGGATTTTTCTGAAATGGTATGTCCGCGATGTAAAAGCGCTAATCTGATAAAGGGTAAGACAGCAGTTGGCTGTACGGATTTCAAGCAATGCGGGTTTAAAATACCATTCGAGATATTGGGTAAGAAGCTCACGACAAAACAGCTTATCGATCTGATTGAAAAGGGAAAAACGACAAAGCTCAAAGGACTCATGATTCCGGGAAATCCTGATCCGATCGAAGCAAAATTGATCCTGGATAAAGAGCAGAATGTAACCTTTGAAAATTAGTAGGTGAAAGATCGAATAAAGTGTATATCAGTAGTAGGTTTAGGCGAAACCGGGACTTCAGTTACACAACTAATTATTACTGAATTCCGCAATATTCAACTAAATATTGTAGATATTAGAGATGATATAAACGGTAGAGTGCTTGATCTTTCTCACGCTGCAGTGGGCATGGATAACCAAATATCACTGAACGATCGATCTCGGTTTGAGGAAAGTGATGTAGTTTTTGTTTGCGCCGGAACGCGAAATCTGGCAGGTGAACCAAGAGAAACAATGGCTGGTAAAAATCATGAGTTGATCGAAAGTGTGTTCGGAAATGTAGCGTTCAAGAACGAGCCATATATTGTAGTGATCAGCAATCCGGTAGATGCCATGGTGACCTGGATACATCGAAAAGGTCTGCCAGTAAAGTCGGTAATTGGGACAGGAACATTGCTGGATACGTGGAGGTTGAAGCATTTGCTATCCTTGCGAAGCGGACTGCCGATGGATAAGGTTCGAACAGCTGTATATGGTGAACACGGAGATAATCTCGTCCCAATCTGGTCAAAGACATTCCTGGATGGCGTAAGAATAGATGAGGTATTTGGGCTTCAAGATCTAAGTGCATTAACAGAAGAGCTAAGGACAATGGCTAAAAAGATCCGAGAAACGGAGAATGCCACAAAATATGGTGTAGGATCAGTTGCTATGTTTATTTTGAGGTCATTGATGCAGGAAGAACCAAGCGATACGATAGTATCAATCTGTGTCGATGGAGAAGTAGCATTCGGACGTCCGGTTCAACTATCTGATGCTGGTATTTCAATTCAAAATGATCTTAACCTCGAGCATGCAGAAGAAAGAGCATTGGCAGAGTCTATCAAAAAGATCCAAACCGTTGTAGCTGGTTCTTAAACTGTTTAGTCATGTCCAAGTGTTTGTTATCTTTGCATTTTTATTTCAATTATGGCCGATACACGATATAACCTACGCGGTGTTTCTGCAGGTAAAGAAGATGTTCATAATGCGATCAAAAACGTTGATAAGGGTTTGTTCCCAAAGGCATTTTGTAAGATCGTACCCGATTTTTTGACGGGAGATAAAGAATACTGCGTTGTCATGCATGCTGATGGTGCTGGAACAAAATCTTCACTTGCATACATGTATTGGAAAGAAACTGGAGATCTTTCGGTTTGGAAGGGTATTGCGCAAGATGCCTTGATCATGAACATCGATGATCTTTTGTGTGTCGGAGCTACGCAGAACATTTTATTGTCTTCGACGATCGGAAGAAATAAAAATTTGATTCCGGGAGAAGTGATCTCGGCAATCATTAATGGAACGGAAGAGCTACTGGAAGATCTACGATCATTAGGGATTGGAATTATATCGACGGGAGGAGAAACTGCTGATGTGGGAGATCTCGTAAGAACGATCATTGTGGATTCAACGGTTGTTTGTCGTATGAAGCGCAGTGAAGTGATTTCTAACCACAATATTAAACCCGGAAATGTTATCGTTGGATTGGCGTCTTATGGTCAGGCGACTTATGAAAAGGCATATAACGGTGGTATGGGTAGTAACGGCTTGACTTCTGCTCGACACGATGTTTTCAATAAAAGCCTGATGACCAAATATCCGGAGAGCTTTGATTCTCAAGTACCGGAGGAACTTATATACTCGGGTGAAATGGGGTTGACAGACGAGACATCAACGCCTCTCGATGCAGGTAAATTGGTTTTGTCGCCAACAAGAACTTATGCTCCGATCATCAAACAGATTTTGGAGAAGCACAGAAACGATATTGATGGGATGGTACACTGCTCAGGTGGTGCTCAAACTAAAGTTTTACATTTTGTTGAAAATGTACACATCATAAAAGACAACCTTTTTCCGGTACCTCCTTTATTCGAAATGATCCAGAAACAGTCTGGAACTGAATGGCAAGAGATGTACAAGGTGTTCAATATGGGACATCGAATGGAGCTCTATGTGCCAGAAGATATCGCTCAATCTATCATCGAAATCAGCAATTCTTTTGGTGTTGATGCAAAAGTAGTTGGTCGAGTAGAATCGAGTGAGAAGGCAGAATTGACTATTCGCTCTGAATTTGGGGAATTCAAGTATTCGTAATGAACGATCTGTTACAAAAGCTGGAGGCAATTCATATTCGGTTTATCGAAGTTGGTAAGCTGATCGTAGATCCTGCGATCATAGCTGATATGAAAAGGTACGTGAAACTGAACAAGGAATATAAAGACCTTGAAGAGATCGATCGCGTTTACCTCGATTACAAGAAATTGTTAGGCAATCTTGCTAGTACGAAAGAGTTATTGGAGGTAGAGAAAGATCCGGAAATGCGTGAAATGGCAAAGATGGAGCTCGACGAATTGGAGACACGAAGACCGGACCTTGAAGAGGAAATAAAGTACCTTTTGATACCGAAGGATCCTGAAGATGATAAGAACGTGATCATGGAATTACGTGCCGGGACAGGTGGGGATGAGGCATGTATTTTCGTGGAAGACTGTTTCCGTATGTATACCATGTTCTTCAAGGAGCTGGGATGGTCATATGAAGTGATCAACTCATCAGAAGGAGGAACGAAAGGGTACAAAGAGATCGTCATGAGTATTGAAGGTCCTGGTGCATATGGAGTTCTAAAGTTTGAGTCCGGAGTTCATCGTGTTCAACGCGTACCTGAAACAGAATCGCAAGGTCGGGTGCATACATCGGCGATCACGGTGGCTGTTTTACCAGAGGCAGAAGAAGTGGATTTTGACCTGAACATGGCTGACGTAAGAAGAGACACTTATCGTGCATCAGGAGCGGGAGGTCAGCACGTCAATAAAACAGAATCGGCTATACGTTTAACGCACATACCGACTGGAGTTGTGGCAGAATGTCAGGATGGACGATCGCAACATAAGAACTTTGATAAGGCTTTATCAATGCTTCGTTCCAAGCTTTACCAGATCGAGCTTGAGAAGGCACAGGCTGAAAGGGCTCAACATCGTAAGTCACTCGTTTCAACGGGGGATCGTTCAGCTAAGATCCGTACCTATAATTACCCACAAGGAAGGATCACTGATCACAGAATTAATAAAACCATCTATAACCTCAATGCATTCATGAATGGGGATATCCAAGAAATGATTGATTCATTGAAAATGGCGGAGAACGCCGAAAAACTGCAGGGAGAAACCCTTTAATCTTACAGCTGATGAATCGAAAGGAACTGATCGAACAGATACGACAAAAGAGATCATTTTTATGTATAGGTCTGGATACTGACCTGTCTAAAATTCCTGCGCATTTATTGGATGAAGAAGATCCTATCTTTGCATTTAACAAAGCGATCATCGACGCGACAAAGGACCTTTGTGTGGCGTACAAACCGAACACAGCTTTTTATGAAGCGCATGGATCCAAGGGATGGGATTCTCTTAAAAAAACCATTGATTATATTCCGGATGGAATAATGACGATTGCCGATGCAAAAAGGGGAGACATAGGTAATACATCACGTTATTATGCGAAAGCATTTTTCGAAGAATTGAACGCTGACGCATTGACGGTAGCACCGTATATGGGTGAAGACAGTGTTACCCCTTTTCTGGGATTTGAAAACAAGTGGGTTATATTACTTGCGTTAACATCCAATCAGGGAGCATTGGATTTTCAATTCTTCACTTCTGAAGATAAGGAGCAACTTTTCCAACGTGTTTTAAGAAAATCATCTGAATGGGGATCGCCTTCGGAATTGATGTATGTTGTTGGAGCAACCAGAGCTGAAGGCATCGGTGAGGTTCGTAAGTTAGTTCCGGATCATTTTTTCTTAGTGCCCGGTGTTGGTGCGCAAGGAGGTTCTTTGGAAGACGTAGTTGAGCATGGCTGGAATAAGGATTGTGGACTGCTCGTAAACTCTTCTCGCGGGATCATATACGCGTCCAGTGGGATTGATTTTGATGCGAAGGCACGAGAAGCAGCGTTGGTCGTTCAGCAGCAGATGGCAACGATTCTGGATGCTAAGTCCTTTTAACTCATCCGATTTAGTAATACACCTAAGCAAATCTTAGGTTATTTACCGCTTTCATTTCTTGGTCGCCTTGTGAATTAAACGTACTTTTGTGCCGCCTTGATAAAGGCAAACCTGAATGTGGCAATCAATTGCAAATATCATATTACGTAGTAAGTTCACCATACTTGGTATTCTTACCTTACTTACGATTTTCTTTACGTACAACATTCTGTCCGGAATTCCGATGGACAACAAGTACGGAATTCTGCTTCCGAAGAAGTCTGAGGCCAGGATGGATTATGACCGATTAAAGGAACTATTCGGGGAAGACGGAGGGACACTTATTATTGCCCTTGAATCGGATTCGCTATACACGGAACAAAATCTTCTGAAGTGGAAACAACTGGGAGACAGTATTCTTCATTTTGACGGGGTACAATCTGTTGTGTCTGAGGCGACTTTATTTACCATAACGAACAATCAGAAAGAGGGCAAATTTGAAGCACATCGTGTTTTTTCAGATGTTAGCTTCCAGGAGAAATCTGTCGATTCCATTGAACGCGAAATAAAGAATCAGCCTCTGTACAAAGGTCTGCTTTACAACAAGGATGAGAACATTTCTCTGATGATGATTGGGATTGATGATGCTTTTATCTCCGACCAGAAGAAATCACAAGTTGTTCTGGATATTGAGGAGTTAGCATCGACTTTTGAGAAGGACCTGGGGAAAATGCACTATACAGGTTTACCTCACTTGAGAGTAGTTATCGGTAAACGTGTAACGCAGGAGATGTACATCTTCATTGCTCTTTTGGCATTGGTGACATCTTCCTTGATGTTCTTTTTCTTTAGATCGATACGCGTTGTTCTGATCTGTAATCTGGTCGTTTTGACAGCAGTGATCTGGTCAATGGGAACGATTGCGCTGCTTAATTTTGAATTAACGCTGATCATGGCACTCATTCCGCCGTTAATGATCGTGATCGGTATTCCGAACTGTATTTTCCTCTTTACGAAATATCACCAGGAAGTGAAGGAGCATGGGAATAAAGTTCTTGCGCTCACAAGAATGATCAAAAAGATCGGTACGGCTACATTCCTGACAAACCTAACGACGGGACTTGGATTTTTAACTTTTGTGACTACAAATTCCGATAAGCTGGTTCAGTTTGGTATTGTTGCAGCCATCAA
>SBGS01000008.1 GCA_006226555.1 Bacteroidota bacterium | reverse complement strand
GAATTCCTTGCAGCTGATTTAGAACTGAAAAAATTAACCAACAACATTTCAAATAGATAATCATGAAAAAAATCATAAGCATATTAATAATTGTGGGCTTGCTTGCAATAGTTATTATCCAATTAGCTCAAAACAAAAAAGAAGCAGAAAATCGAGTTTATCAATACGATAAAGAAGCTCCGGTAAAAGTGTTTGGTGAAGTAATAAAAGATATTAGCGAAACACAAAACAAGACGTTTAGTGGTTTGTTTGAATCTATGAATGAAGTAAAAGTGAGTGCTGATATACAAGGAAAAATCACCCAAATCTTTGTGAAAGAAGGTCAAAAAGTATCCAAGGGACAAGCCTTACTGAAAATGGACGACCAAATGCTACAACTTCAATTGAATGTTCTTGAAACCAAATTAGATGGTTTAAAAAAGGATGAAACACGCTATCTGACTTTATCGAATGAAGATGCCGTTCCTGCTATCACTTTGGAAAAAACGCAAAACGCAATTGCTACCATTGAAGCAGAGAAGAAAACAATCCTTGAGCAAATCAATAAATCAACCGTCCGTGCCCCGTTTAATGGTGTAGTATCAATGAAATTTTGTGAAGTGGGTGGATTTGCGTCTCCTGCCGTTCCTTTGTTTGAATTAATCAATCAAACCGAATTAAAGTTTGTAATTAATGTTCCCGAAAAAGACCTCTATTTGTTTACAGAGAATAAACAATACTCTGTAAAAACAGATATATCTGCTAATTCTATTTCGGCAAGTTTAAGCCAAGTGAGTAGTAAAGGTGGTATGGGAAACAGTTTCAAAGTAGAGTTTACACTAGACAATTCAAATGGAATTAAACCCAAAATGAATGGTGAGTTAAAATTCGTAACCAAGCAAAGTTTGGATGATGCACTAACCATTTCCTCGAAGGCAATTATTGGATCTGAATCAAATCCAGAAATATATGTTGTATCCAATGGCAAAGCGGTTAGAACACCAATTTCAATTTTATCACGAAATGGAGATTATCTCTTCATTAATGGTGAGATCAAAAAAGGAGATACGATCATAACAGGTGGATTTATCAATCTTTTTGATAACGCCAATGTAATTGTGAACCAATAATCCTAGAGCCATGAATATTACCGAGATTTCGATAAAAAGACCCTCGCTGATTATTGTGCTTTTCAGTGTGTTTATCCTTTTAGGGTACATAGGGTTTAAAAATTTGAGCTATGAGTTAATGCCCGATTTTAATCAACCGGTTGTGGTAATTAAAACGGTCTATCCAGGTGCAGAACCTCAAGAAGTAGAAACGTCTGTGTCTCGCAAAATTGAAGATGCACTTTCTAACCTTGAAGGAGTTGATTATTTGGTAACAAAATCACTACCCAATGCTTCTGTCATCATTGCCAATTTGGAGTATGGAACTGATTTGGACAAGACCATGCAAGATGCTCAGAGATACATTGATAACATCAGTAAAGATTTACCTGCTGATGTTCTTAGTCCTGAAATGAGTAAGGTTTCTCCAAACGACTTACCGATTATGTCGATTAGTGCAACCAGTGATTTGCCTGCAACAGAATTCTATCAAAAAATGCAGGATGAATACTTACCTCAAATTCAACAAATAAAAGGAGTTGCGGAATTAACGATACTAGGTGGTGAAGAAAGAGAAATTCAGGTACTTGTAGATGAAAACAAATTGGAATATTACAATATACCAATGCTCCAAATAGTAGAAGCGATCAATAGATCTGGTTTGGATATTCCAGCAGGTAAAATTGAAAATGGAAGTCAATCCAACTCTGTTAAAATATCATCCAAGTACAATACAGTAGAAGACATAGAAAATATTCAGGTAGCTATTTTTCCTCCGAGCACTTCTATTTACATTAAGGATTTGGCAGTTGTAAAAGATGGAATTAAAGAAATTACTTCTGTCAGTCGTTACAATGGTAAAAATGGTATAGGTATTCTACTCAAAAAACAAGGGGATGCCAATGCAGTTGATGTATCAACAAAAGTGAAAGAGAAATTAAAATGGATTGAAGACCAATACAAGGAAAGTAATGTCAAATTCATTGTGGCAGATGATAGTACAGACAATACAATTGCTGCCGTTAATTCGGTGGTTGTGGATTTAATTATGGCTGTGTTATTGGTGTCTCTAGTTATGCTTCTATTCTTGCGTAGTTTTAGAAACTCCTTGATCGTATTGGTCGCTATCCCTACCTCTTTAGTTACCGCTTTTGCAGTAATGTGGATGCTTGGTTATACACTTAATCTAATGACACTTTTAGCCATGTCGTTAATCATAGGGATTCTAGTGGATGATGCAACCGTAGTATTAGAAAATATCCAACGTCATCTTGATATGGGGAAAGATAAACGAACAGCATCCATGGATGGACGTATGGAAATTGGTTTTTCAGCCCTATCCATAACCCTAGTTGATATTGTGGTTTTTCTACCGATTCTCTTTTTGCAAGTATTTGTAGCAGATATGCTGAAACAATTCTCGGTAGTTGTGATAACTTCAACCCTCACCAGTTTGTTGGTTGGATTTACATTAACACCTTGGATGGCTTCCAGAATTGGTAAATCAGAAGACTTAAAGCCTACTAATTTCTTTAATAAGTTCTTGATTTGGTTTGAAGTTCAACTAGACAATTTTACCAATTGGTACGGAAACCAGTTAAAATGGGTGTTGAATCATAAACTCATTTTTACAGGAATACTTTTGGCATTGTTTGCTCTTACAGGAGTGATGTTAAAACAAAATATCATAGGAAAAGAATTGATTGCCACAGGAGATCAAGGAAAATTCCGTCTATCGCTTGAATACGATAAAACGACTTCATTAAAACAAAATAACATTGTTTCCTATCAAGTAGAACAGTTCTTGTTAAGTCAACCTGATATTTCGACAGTATTCAGTAATGTTGGAGGTCCAAGTACAGGGATTGGTAGTTTGGGTGTTGGTTCTCCAAATATTACGGAGTTCACCATTCAACTGAAGCCAAAAGAAGATCGAGATTTTCAACCAACGGAGACTTACATGAAGGATCTTAGAGTTGAGCTTCAAGATCAGTTTACAGGAATTAATTTCTCCATGGCAGGGTTAGGCTTAATTCCACGTTCTGCACCTATTGAATTGACCATTAGTGGTGCTAGCTTTGAAGAAGTATTGGATGTTTCGACAAATTTGCAAAATGCCATTCAAACCATCCCAGGAGCGGATAATGTACAATTGTCAGTAAAAAATGGCGCCCCGGAATATAGAATTATCCCAGATGATATTTTAATGCAAAAGTACGGCTTAACAGCAGCTTATGTGGGAATGAATATTAGAAATGCACTAACGGGAAATGATGATGCGGTTTTAACTCAAGAAGGAACAGAATATCCGATAAGAATCTTTTTTGATGAGTTCAATCGAAACGATTATGAAGATCTGAAAAACATGACCATTATTAATCCAAAAGGTTTACCAATTAAGGTATCTCAATTTGCAGATGTTGTTCAAGAAGAATCGCCATCACTACTAGAGCGAAAAGACAGACAGCCGGCGGTAACGATAACGGCTGATGCATTGGGTCGCCCTTCGGGTAGTGTAGCGGATGATGTTTTAGCATATATCAATGAAAATCCTTTGCCAGAGGGAATGCAAATGACTTGGGGAAGCGACATTAAAAGACAGAACGATAGTTTCGGAGCTCTAGGTTCCGTCTTATTGATCTCATTCATTCTTATTTACCTCATTATGGTAGCCTTATACGATAGCTTCATATATCCGTTTGTCGTATTGTTTTCTATTCCGGTTGCAGTTATTGGGGCTTTCTTAGCACTCAATCTTTCCCAAAGTCACCTGAGTCTGTTTGCTCTATTAGGAATGATTATGTTGATGGGATTAGTGGTGAAAAATGCCATTTTAATTGTCGATTTTACCAATCAATTGAAAGCACAAGGAATGCACTACAAGGATGCTCTTATTGAAGCAGGAAAAGGCCGTATGCGTCCAATTTTAATGACCAGTATTTCTATGATTGTAGGGATGTTACCAATTGCCATGGCGCAAGGAACAGCTAGTGAATGGAAAAATGGATTGGCTTGGGTAATTATTGGAGGAGTGACGTCTTCGTTAATTTTAACAGTCTATTTGGTGCCGGTTGTATATTATGTTGTTGATTCGATCAAGGAACGATTTGCAACCAAAACAGTAGTAAGCAATTAATCACAACAAATTTTAAACCTTTACAAAATGAAAAAACATCTCATTCTCCCGTTTTTATCTTTCTATTTTGTCTCTTGTGGGCACCAAACCTCAGTCGATGTAGAAAAACAAGAAGCATCTTCAAATCTGGATGGCAAACTGTTAATGGAAAAGAACTGCTATTCTTGTCACAACACGCAAGGGACGGACAATATGCTCGCTCCCCCTATGCAACGCGTTAAAGACCATTATTGGGACGAGGATATCTCAAAAGAGGAATTCGTTTCAGCGATCGTTCAATGGTGTGAAAACCCTATGGAAGAAAATTCGATAATGCCAGGTGCTAGACGTAAGTTTGGTTTAATGCCAAAACAGGAATTTGACGAAAAGGAGGTGGAAGCGATCGCTGAGTATTTATTTGAGAACAACATTGACAATTCAAGTTGTTCAAATGACGATTCAGGTTGCTCAAACTGTGGCACGAATTGCTCACATGAATATTAGCATCTATTTTTTCATGTTTTCAAAAAAACTCAACTTAAATTATTGAATAAAAACTTGCAAAAAGTTAATCGCACTAACTTACATTTGTATTATGCAATACACTGCACGCCAAATAGAGATTATTAACGCAGCAACCGAACTAATTAATCAGGGAGGAATTCAACAACTAACCACAAAAGCGTTAGCTGAAAAAATGGAGTTTAGTGAACCTGCCTTGTATCGTCATTTCAAAAATAAGACAGATATTTTATCGTCCGTCTTGAATTACTTTGGAATAGGGTTGAAAACCAAGATGGCCGAACTGATTCAAAGCGAAGAAAAAGGAATAGAAAAGTTAAAGCAGATCATTGATTTTCAATTTGAACATTTCTCCAATCACCCTGCCATAGTTATGGTGATTTTTGCAGAAACCAGTTTTCAGTATGAAGAAAAGCTTTCAAATGCAGTTCAAAACATTCTTAAAAACAAAAAGCAAAGAGTTGTCAGCATAATTGAACAAGGGCAGAAGGATGGATCTATTCGATCTGATGTAGATGTCCATCAACTAGCTTCGATATTCATGGGGAGTATGCGTTTTACTATTTTGCAATGGCGCTTGAATAACTATAATTTTGATTTAAAAAAAGAAGGTAACGCCCTTTGGAGTACAATCCAGATTCTAATATCAAAATAGAATAAAATATTCCTTGTATGCGATTGGATTAATTCAGTATCTTCAATCTTGAATACGTTCTTTCAAAAGATATCAAACAACATTCGATAAAATGTGAGCAATTCGGTGAGCAAATCGAACAGTTGTTTTCTCAAATACGCGATAAACACAGGGTTTTAGAAATACTCGTCGGTCCCGTCCAGACCGCAGAACGTTTAAAGCATAAAGCCTGTCAATCGACAGGCTTTTTTGTTTTTTGTAAGTTCCTTTTTAATCATGCTACACGCTTAAATAAAGTATAAACGTATGGTCTCTCGCCTCCGGATGGCATAATATACGTATGATCGAAACTTTCAATTAATTCAAAATCCTTCCCCAAGTTCTCCGCCAACATCTCTTTATTGTAGTTTACAACCGGTAAACCTGAACATTTAGCTGCTCCTCCTATACTGAACTGGGCAAGAATAACAAAGCCATCTCTTTTTACCACTTTTTTTAGCAGTTCAAAGTATGCTGACCTTTCATGCTCCTCAAGAAAAAAATGAAGCACAGCCCGATCAATCCACATATCTACGGGATCCAATTGAAGTAAACGATCCGGTGCTGTAAGGTCATCGACGATATATTCGACTCTATTGGTTCCAACGCGCTTCATTAACAATTGCAGCGCAACATCACTAATATCTGTTGCTATCAATTTTTGATAATTGTTTCGGATCAATTCATCCACGAGCGTGGTACTGCCGGCGCCAACGTTTAATATAAAGGCATCAGAATTTAATCCCGCTTTTTCTATTAAGCCCAATGTGGGAGAAGGATCTGTTTCATACCATCCGAGGCGTTCTTCAGGGCTATTTAAGTAGGCATTATTCCAATGCTGTTTCTGGTCAAGTGACTGCCCCTTACTTTCGCCGCACTTTCCACTTTCTTTATCTTCTATGCTGCAACAATTACTCATATCTATACATTTAATTCTGAAGCAAGATAATTGTTGAAAGGTAATTCGTACGTTGCCTGAGTTACACAACACGGGTAATCATGGAAATACTATTCCTAGAAATAAAAAAGCCCTGCCCGAAATGCCAGACAGGGACTATAATCTTAGATCCTGATGGAGCTGAGATAATGGTGGATTAAATTACTCCTTCACAAACTTCAGCACCGAGCTATACTGCTCGAAGTAAATGAAATATGTTCCGGGCTTTAATGTCGGAACGGGAATGATCGTTTCAGCTTCATTGAGCTCTCCCGTGATCAACACGCGACCATTTACATCTACAATGGAGTAGCTTCCATTTAAAACTTCATTCGCTTTTAACGTTAATACTTCTTTCACGGGATTTGGATAAAGTAAAAAGGGCTGAATTGACTCCAAAGAAATACCAACAACTCCATTTAGCTTTACGATCCAACAATCGCCCCACCCTTTTGGATTTGTAATATCTCCGTCATTTGATTGTGAATCACCAACAATTATAACGCCTCCATCATTAGTTTGGACAACATCATGAGCTCTATCCTCAATGCTACCACCTAAGTTCTTTTCCCAAACCAACTCGCCATTGAGATCCAATTTCAACACCCAATAATCAACCCACCCATTATTGCTACTAGCATCTCCTGTTAGCGAGCCATATTCGCCAGCAATCACATACCCTCCACTGCTTAATTCGATGACAGATTTTGCTTTATCGGTTCCATCTCCACCATACGACTTCTGCCATAAAATTGAACCTGTTGATGACACCTTGACAACCCAAAAATCTTCAGAACCTTGATTTTCAGCCACATCTACATCACTAGATCTTGACTCTCCAACTACAAGATACCCCCCTTCCACAGTAGAAATAATGTCAGAAAACGAATCATGGTTAGTACCACCATAAGTTTTCTCCCATAAAACAACTCCCGAAGCATCCAACTTAATTAACCATCCATCAGCATAACCACTGCCATTGGTTGAACTTACATCACCATCGGCTATCAAAGCAGAACCAGCAACGATCACCCCCCCATCTGATGTACTTTCAATAGCATGACCCAGATTAGGCCCACTGCTACCAAAAGTTTTGGTCCAATTCAAACTACCTTGAGCTGTAACACTCACAACCCAAACATCATCAACCCCATGGTTGCCTGACACATCACCATCCGTGGAGCTCGTATAACCAACAGCTACTATATTTCCATTAGACAACTGAATTAAATCGTCAAAATAATCGTACGCGCTACCTCCAAATGTCTTTTGCCAAACTAAGTTCCCCGTTTGGTCTACCTTGATAAGCCAGGCATCAATTAATCCTTGATTCATAGTCACATCTCCACTAACTGACGCGGTTGCGCCTGCTATAACATATCCCCCGTCGGATGTTTCGATAACCTTTCGCCCTTGATCCTGATCAAATCCTCCAAATGTTTTCACCCAACTAATCGCTCCATTAATATCCAATTTCACAAGTAAAACATCGCCCATAGGGTGCGATCCACTTAGGTCACCATCACTGGATGCCGTCATGCCGGTGAATAAATAACCTTGATCTGAAGTCTCAATTACACTCCAGGCGTAATCATACCCTGTTCCTCCGATAGATTTTTCCCAAGAAATTGTTGGAGCCTGTGATAACAAAACAAGCGGCAGAAAAACAAAGTTGAATAGTATTAAACGCATCATAACAAGTTTTTATTTACACTGTAAATTTATTTGATACACATTCAATTAAAGTTGATCAAAATCAGTTTTAAAAATGTTCCTCATCACACTATCCATACCCTCTTCACCCCTCCCCCCGGACATTTAATCCATAATTGTTAATTTTATAGGAAATCAATAGCATATGAAGAGTAAACAGCTACTACTACTATCCCTGACATTATTAATTGCATTTTCCTGTAAGAAAAAGAATCCGGAACCAGAACAGCCTCAAAGTGAAGAGCCTCCTGTACCTACATTAGATGTTGTTGTTCGACCGGAATCAAAAGTTATCGATACGACCAACATTGCTCTTTTGAGTGATTCAGCCCAAATACAAGCCGGGACAATCATCTATCAATTCTCTGGAACACCGGATGTTTATAATACAGGTGACGTAATCGTAGAATCAAGAGGAGAAGGTTTTATCCGAAAAGTACTTTCCTCTCAGGTAGTTGGTAATACAATTACTTATGATACGGAACAAGCAAAATTGACTGATGTTTTCGAGCAAGGTTCAGGGTCCTATCAATCTGAATTAAAGGATGCTTGGGTCTATTCGTTTAACAATGTAAACGTATACAATAGCCCTTCACTGGACGTAACGTTGGATGCGGGAAGCATTAATTTAAACCCGAATATACAGCTGTCATTTAATATCGAAAATGGTGCCGTAACTTATCTCAATTGTGAAATGGCAAATGCACCCTTTAGCGCTACCGTAACAGCGACAGCAACGGCAAATGGAGCTGCAAATTTATTAGACTTCGAGAAAAAAATAGCCACCATAAAAAAGACTGGTATTTTCATGATGGGATTTGTACCTGTAGTAGTTGTTTATGAAACTGACCTTATCGCAACTGCGAACCTAAATGCATCTTCCCAAACCTCAGGAACTATCTCGGCGTCATACCAGTCAAATATTGATGCAGGTGTAACATACAACAATGTTTCCGGATGGTCTGGTAGTTTTAACAATACCAATGGTCAACTTAATTACAACTTTGATGCGAGCTCAACGGTGACCTATAATTTCACTGTTGATATTACTCCACGTGTTTCTGTTAAATTATACGGAGTTGTTGGGCCTGAACTTTCTTCAAAGGCCTATCTCAATTACGATGCAAACATTGATATTGAGTCTAATAAGGATGAAACGCTAACTACAGGGCTTAACTTTACAGCAGCTGTTGATGTAAATGTATTTGATTATTTCATGGCGAATTATTCGCAAACGTATGATCTTATGGGACCATATGTAGTAACGAGACCTGCTGCGATCACTATGATCAGTGGAAACAATCAAACTGTAGACCAGGGCAGTATCACACCTGTTCCTTTAGTTGTAAAAGTAGTAGATTCTGAGAATGATCCCGTTCCAGGAGCATATGTACGTTGGGAAGTTCTGAACGGTGATGGCTCACTAAGCTTAGCTTCCACAACTACCAATAGCACAGGTGAATCATCAAATGACTACACCATGGGGTCGAATGCTTCGCATACCATTCGGGCAACAATTAAAAATGGATCGGGTCAAACTATTGGCTCTCCGATTGATTTCAACCTTAATCTTGGAACTGCGGCACCGGTTTTTGAATTTGTATCAACCTATGGATTCAGTTTCCCTGATTGCGTACTGCCGGACTCCGCCTACATTTACATGGCGGTTGCGGGTGGAACGCCTCCGTATAATTTCTCCATTGATGGCGGTACAACCTGGTATCCAAGCACAAACGGTTCTGATATGTTTAACTATGGTCCTCCATTTTACGGAATGCCAGCCTGCGGGACATATAACTGTAAAGTGATTGATAATGTAGGTGGTAGCGTACATGACACCATTACGACAACAATCGTTGTTCAACCTTAAATCTATAACAAATAGTATCGTCTATAAAGCCATCCCATTCAGGATGGCTTTTTAATTCTCAAGTCTTATTCGACTTTATTAATAAATTGACTTAATTCAAACAATGGCAACT
This sequence comes from Bacteroidota bacterium, assembly GCA_006226555.1. Lineage (GTDB taxonomy): Bacteria > Bacteroidota > Bacteroidia > Flavobacteriales_D > Crocinitomicaceae > UBA4466. Next base: position 4,564 of record SBGS01000008.1, on the reverse strand, counting down.
CACGCTACCTTCAAATGCTCTCATTGTAATTACAGTGTCCTAATGTCCGGCAAGCCTGACGTGCTACGAAGGGGACACACACTACCTTGCGTTTGCAGGAAGTGTTACGAAATTACTGACCGGTTAATGAGCTTTAAACTCGATAAGAATAGCAACCAATTGACAGAACAGATCGATCCTAAATGTTACAAATGCGGAAGCAACTCCTTTTACGAATGGGATTACAACAAAAATCCCTGCCCGAAATGTCAGACAGGGACTATGATCTTAGATCCTGATGGAGCTGAGATAATGGTGGATTAAATTACTCCTTCACAAACTTCAGCACCGAGCTATACTGCTCGAAGTGAATGAAATATGTTCCAGGCTTTAATGTTGGAACGGGAATGATCGTTTCAGCTTCATTGAGCTCTCCAGTGATCAACATGCGCCCATTCACATCTACGATGGAGTAGCTCCCATTTAACACTTTATTCGCTTTTAAGGTTACAACCTCTTTTACCGGATTCGGATAAAGCTGAACTGTTACCAATTGCTGCTCATCAAGACCCGTGAAGTTCATGGTAAGATCCAATGTAATCAATGAGTCACATCCTGCCGCATTTGGTATGGTAGCGGTATACTGGCCTGAAGCAGTATACGTCTGGTTATTGATCGGCCAGGTGTAGCTATCAAGTCCCGTTTCTGATTGGGTAGCTGATGAAGAATAGTTCATTGTGAGGTTCAATGTCACTACCGAATCACAACCTGAAACATTTTGAAGCGTATGCTGTGCTGTTGTGTTTGATGCTGTATATGTGTTACCATCGATCCACTGATAACTATCACATGCAATCTGTGCGTCAACTCCTGTGTTTGGAGCACCAACAGACAATTGTATCATCATCATACTGTCTCTGTTGAAACTGTTCGGGATCGTATCGTAGTATGTACCACTTGTACTCCACGTATAATTACCACTTGGTGAAGTATAGCTACTACATGTGTGTTCTTCTATGGTTTGAAAGGATTCGATATCAGTAAATATTCCCGAATGTGTCATCCCTCCCGTAAAGAGCGACACATCATCCAGCATGATATAATTGTAGGCTCCTTCGAAAGTGAATTTTATTCTGCAACTAGTGAGGTTGGGAACTCCATTTAACGTACTTCCTGGAAATTGTACAGAAGTTATTCCTTCTATTCGATGCGGATGATTTGATACGAGATCCACCGCAGGTTGCCACGTCAAACCATTATCACGTGAAAAGGAAACCGACGCTTCAATGAAATTTACTGCATCGTATTTTAAATACATTTTCAATGACAATGCAGAATCGGTATACCCAGTTAAATCAATTAGGGGTGAGATCAATTCACCTTTTTGAATTCCTGGAGCTATTCCGCTGTTATCTAAATATTCTGAATCAAAAATTGCTACACCATTTGAAACCGAAGGTGAATTCAAGGGTACCAAATCCGAACTTGACCCTTGAGAATAAGGCGTTGTTGTTCTTTTCCAAAATGCATGACTTGCTGCACCGTTACCGTTGCCATCCGAAATTGTTCTCGCCGTCCACTCTGTTGTACTCAAAGTAGTTCCTGATGTTTCGATAAAATCATTTTGAAATTGTCCAGCTGAAACTCCATTGGAAGTTGCCTCTGCCCCCCATTTATATATTTGATACTGTGAAAATGAAATGCTCGCTATAAACAAAGAAATAGCCGATAGTAGTAGTTTTGTCATGTTGATTCCTTAATTGATTGAACCACAAATGTATAAAAACTGTACTTACTACCTAAATGAATACAAAAGCACACTACCCCAACTTATACGTCATTCCACCTCCACCTGCGATCCAAATGATTATTGAAATCAAGCTCACAAACAAAAATATCGCAACGGTATAGGCCGGAACCCAGGCTAATGCCCTGTAGCGTCTTTTGTTGCCGTACTTCGTTAAGGCCAGAATACTGATAACAAGAGATGCCACCAAAAAGATCAATCCCAGGAGGAAAACCACATAAAATTCTGAAGCGACGAGTTCTATTCCGCCAACAACAAGGAACATAATAGCTGCGATAAATAAAACAAAACTGATCACAGCCGGCTTGTTGACCGGTCCTTTATCCACCGTGGCTTCTTCAACTTTTTCGTCCTCAATTACTTCTTTGCTCGGAGCCTCTTCTACCCGCTCAGCTTTATATTCCATAACAGGATTATCTGTGACACTTACGTGTAACTCCTCTGCCAATTCCGTTTCGCTGATATAGGTCGGCTGCTCTTCGGATTCGACTTTTTGAATTTCGGTTGGAATTAAAGTGCTTACATCATAACCTTTTTTCTGCTCTTTTTTTTCTGTTAAAGCATTGGCCTGATCCTGTCCTGAACCCTTACGACCTTGTTTATTCAAAAACCAGCCGGAAGTATACTTCCGTTTTTGAATGAGTCGATTACTTACAACAGTCGAAGTATGACATGCCGACAAGAGGATCAACAATCCACCCATGAATAAGAGAACTACTTTACTTTTCATACCGGAAAAATAGAACAGCTAAGCGACTCAGACAATGACTTTTGTCAGCTTATGTGATCCGATTCTATGATGGACGAGGCTTCGTCTGAATTCAAAAGCGCTATCATTTTATTAGCAATAGCATTGGCATCAACCGCTTTGTACTTTTTTAATTTCCCTATGAACAAGAACTGGAGAGCTTTGAAGATTTTCAATCCAATGCGTTCTCCACTGCGATGTTCTTTTCGATCTCCGGCGATCATACTAGGTCGCAGAATGTATGTACGTGGAATTCCAACTTCCATAACAGTCTTTTCCATATCACCTTTAATCCGATTATACTTGAACGAACTGTTAGAATCGGCTCCGATCGCTGAAACAACAGCCATCCCTTTTATGTCGTTTTCCTTGGCCAGCTGAGCGGCCTGAACCGGAATCCCAAAATCGATCTTTCGGTACTGATCAGGATCGGGCGTTTTCTTGCGTGTTGTCCCAATACAGACATACACCTCATCACCCTTAAATTGCTCTTTGAATTCTTCCAAGTGAAGCAGATCACCGAGGTATTCTGTAAGCTTAGGATGATCCACACCACAGCTACTTCTTGAAAAAAGTAATATACGTTCATATCGATCATCGACCAGCAGCTGCTCCAGTACTAATGATCCCGTTAACCCCGTCGCTCCAAGAATAATGGCCGTCTTTCCCATTGCCCGTATTACTTCACGTCACGAATGTCCTTACCGGCGCGCATCGCAGCTAAAGTAGCCTCATGTGCTTCTTTGTTGTTCTTGTGTGCCTCGGAACCATCAATCACCGACGAAAGTTGATCCCCTACTGCCAAAGCTTCTTTCTTTTTCCCTAAAGCATACAAAAGGCGCATTTTTGTATCAAGGTTAAAGTAATTTGCCTCAAGATCTACAGACATATTAGCGAGCGTTAGTGCTCTTTTCAAAGCATTTTTATCTGTAGTCGCCTCGTACATCTCCCAGGCGATAGAGTTCAATGCTTCCCAATTCGTTTTAAAGTAATTCTCAGCAAAGGTCGGAGCAAGCTGAAGGTATTGCTTCGGATCAGTTTCTTGGTAGTAATACATCTCGATCTCTTGTCCCAATCTGGTTTTCTGACTGTACTGCATCATTTCTATATCCATCAGCACTTTTTCGTAGCTTTCCTTCGCATTATCTCCACGTAAACCTATCCAAACGGGTGAACTTATATATCTGAACATGGTTTGATACAACATTTCACCATCCACGATCTGCTCTACAGATGAAATATTCTCCATCATACCTTCCCATAGAGGATGCGCATTTCCATTTACAAAACGCAATAAAACCTGACCGTCAGTGGAGTCAAGAGATTTCCAATCGACATTTTGATAATACCAATAGGCTACCTCGCTTGCATCTGAAGAATAACCTGCCGCGTAGAGGTCCACGATATACTGCTTGATAAACTCCGGAGAACGTTCGCCCTGGTAATAACGTTTACGAGCAGTACCAATGCGTACCTCTTCATTGGAAGCATCTTTTGCAAACTGAATGAAGCGATCGGCCTCCATGGTTCCAACTGTACGGTGAACCAGCTCATTTCTTCGACCACTGACATCCAGGAAAATATAGGTAGGATAACTGCGTACTTCATACCATCCTGCGAATACTTCGCCTTCTCCCGCTTCCATATCCAGCTTCACGTTAATGAAATTCTGATTGAAGTATTCCGCTACGTCCTTATTGGTAAAGATATTGGCATCCATCCATTTGCACGGACCACACCAGGTGGTATAACAATCTACAAAGACAAGTTTTCCCTCTTCTTTCGCGAGAGCATATGCACTATCTAGCTCAACATCTAAGAATTCAATATGATGATCCTGAGCAAAGGATAAGGTGGTAAGCGCGACAGTCGTCAGCGCAGATAAAAAAAGATTCTTCACAGCGTTTGTTTTTGGTCTGCTGAAAATACGGATTACAATCTTTCAGGCAAAGGGAAAAGTCACAAGATTCTTGTAATCACAAGCTCTAACCTTTCTTATCGAAGAGGGAATCGCTCAGTCCTGTGTTTAC
>SBGS01000223.1 GCA_006226555.1 Bacteroidota bacterium | reverse complement strand
GGTATGTTTGTGGACTTAAGAATACCTTTTGCAAGCATTTCACTTTGGTTATAACCGCGAATGAATTTTTTCTGATGATGCAAGGGGACAGGAATGATCAGATCGGGCAGCACGTGTGAAAAACTCGATCTGATCTCATTGCCAATCTCTTCTCCAAAAAACTGTGCAAGGCGGAAATCACTTTTGTATTTAATACGAAATAGAACCTCTTGTGATGCCGTGTTCTTTTGAAACACAAGATGAGAATAACCGAATGTTAAAGGTATGCGACCCCAGAATAGCTTTTCAGTTGGATTATCCTCTTTTGATAGTCGCGCCATATTTGAATAAGGCAGCTCGTCACGACAAATAGTACATACATGAGTCTCTGAAGAGCTTAATTCTGCAGAACACGACAAACAGACCTCCGGGTATAAAAGGTGTTTGAGATCACGAAAGATAGTGCCCGATATTTTTGCTTTGATCAAGTGGTTTCTTAATGAACATTTCGATGTTCAAAATAACAAAAATCTATTCTTGACAAAGGACCGTTTGCACTGTAAATTTATAGAACCGATTGCTCAGCAAGGATTTATAAAGCTTTCAGATAAATCAAAGAAATTTATCGACAAAGTGCAGACTTTTTACTGTGAATATCTTTAACTCATGTGTTGAAAAAGTGTCCATCTCTTGCTACTAAAGGGATTAGCATTTTAAATGTGGAAAACGTTAAGGAATTGTGAATTTCTTTACTTGGTAAACGGTCGATTTTTGACAATTTTTGTATGCCTCTGAGAGAGAAACTAGCTATTGCAACCACGACGAAAGTCACAAACAGAGGAAACAAAAAACATAAGTAGTTTAAAATCAAAGGAATGCTCCTTTGCTGGATATATACATGACAAATTAAACGAGTTTACTATGGCACAAGTAGAACCAATTTTAGAAGAAAACAAGAACAGATTCGTACTGTTTCCAATTCAACATGACGACATCTGGCAATTCTATAAAAAAGCAGAGGCAAGCTTTTGGACAGCAGAGGAAATTGATCTTCAGCCAGACCTAATTGATTGGGAAAATAAGCTAAACGATAATGAGCGCCATTTTGTTAAACACGTATTAGCATTCTTCGCAGCTTCTGATGGAATTGTAAATGAGAACCTTGCCGAAAACTTCTTATCGGAAGTTCAATATACTGAAGCAAAATTCTTCTATGGTTTCCAAGTAGCGATCGAAAACATTCACTCTGAAACATATTCTTTGCTGATAGATACATACATCAAAGATTCCGAGGAGAAAAAATATTTATTCAATGCAATAGACACGTTAGAGTGTGTAAACAAAAAGGCAAAATGGGCGTTGAGATGGATCGAAGAGGGATCGTTTGCTGAGCGTTTGGTTGCATTCGCAGCAGTTGAAGGAATCTTCTTCTCAGGATCATTCTGCTCGATCTTCTGGTTAAAGAAGAGAGGGTTGATGCCGGGCCTTTCATTCTCTAATGAATTGATCTCACGCGACGAAGGACTACACTGTGATTTTGCTTGTTTGTTGTATAATAACCATTTGATCAACAAGTTGCCAAAAGAGCAGGTGAAAGAGATCATTCTTGATGCCGTTGAAATTGAGAAGGAGTTTATTTTGGACGCACTTCCTGTAAAGCTGATCGGAATGAACAGCGACCTGATGTCACAATATATTGAGTTCGTAGCAGATCGTTTGTTGGTTGAGCTAGGAAATGAAAAAGTGTTCAACGCAACAAATCCATTCGACTTTATGGAAATGATCTCCATTCAAGGGAAAACAAACTTCTTCGAAAAAAGAGTAGGGGAATACCAAAAAGCTGGGGTACTTGGCGGAAGCGACCAGACATTTACACTAGACGAAGAATTCTAAAGAAAATAATACACACAATAAAACCATTTAAAGAGCAGCCATGTACGTAGTAAAAAGAGACGGAAGAAAAGAGGCGGTAAAATTTGACAAGATCACCGCGAGAATAGTAAAAATGTGTTACGGATTAGACCCTCTAGTGTCGCCGGAAGCCGTAGCCATGAAAGTAATTGAAGGATTGTATGACGGAGTAACTACAGTTCAGCTGGATAATCTGGCTGCTGAGGTTGCTGCGGCTAAAACGATCGATCACCCGGATTATGCATTGTTGGCATCGCGTATCGCGGTTTCTAACTTGCACAAGGAAACAACAAAGACCTTCTCTGAAGTTATTCATGATCTATATACATATGTCGACCCTAAAACAGGGGAAAATGCTGCTCTTATTGCTGACGATGTATATCAGATCATTCAGGATAACAAAGACCGTCTTGACTCAAGCATCATCTATGACCGTGATTTCCGCTACGATTATTTCGGTTTTAAAACACTTACACGTTCATATTTATTGAAAATGAACGGAAATATCGTTGAGCGTCCACAACAGATGTTGATGCGTGTGGCTGTGGGGATTCATAAGAGTGATATCGACTCTGCGATTAAAACGTACAACTTAATGTCTGAAGGGTGGTTTACACACGC
>SBGS01000111.1 GCA_006226555.1 Bacteroidota bacterium | reverse complement strand
TATAACAAATTTTTTGAACGCTTATTGTGTCCTACTAGAAATAAGATTTCAACAACTGTTTACTGCAGCTTCTTCTTGATCACCTGATAGATCTCCTCTGTATTCGCATCACGCACATATATCAAAAGGTGCATGTTATCAGGATCATACTGACTTGGAAGCTTGTAGCTGTAATCGTAATAATACTTACCATTTGTATTCAAATGTGCCGCATCAAGTTTTTGCCCAAATGCCCTGCCATCAATGCATCCACGCATGATGTCATGATGCTTGTATGTATAATTTGTTGAATTATCCGGCATTTTTTGCGGTCCAACCAATGTGTCTTCCATGATCTGAACTACTGTATAGAGTTCATTTGTAAGTGTTGGATCAAGTACTTCAATTTCAGTATGGACAAATAATCCATTTGTAGAGGTAAAGTAATTTGTTTCGGCTTGAATATTAACTTTTAGATCGTTTGCAGCTAACAAAGAATTCGTAGAATTGGTCCATGCATCTTTCGCTTGTACCGGGAAACCCGTACTCGCACTATTTCGACTAACGGTTCCATATGGATTACCCCAAAACGGCGATCCTGTCCATCCCAAGTATCCGAAGTACAAGCCGATCTCCAATCCTTCAGGACAAGTAAAATCAATGGTATATGTAGCGTCAACTTGCTGAAAACTACCCATTCCCTCCGGAGATGTGTGCACCGAAGAAACAAAAACACGTCCAGGATTGTTATTTTTCAGATCTTCTGCAATGATCGCTGCATCCGGGCAGTTATTACACTTATGTCCCGTGTAATCTTCTATCAGAATGTTTCGATCTGTATTTGTATTCGCACTAAAGGTAGGCCAGTAGTTATCAATATAATCCTGCTCACCGGAACCGGGAAATAACGAAAAATCCAGCTCAGTAGACTGCAGATAAGGTGGGTAAATATTTTCAATGTCCTCGGTGCATGCAAACAATCCCAAAAACAACAATGCGAAAATGTAATAATGCTTTTTCATGTCTTAAAAACTTTGAGTGAATGATACAGTCAAACCATTGGAAGCCGGTACCGTTCTGCATATACCTCCAACGCAGAACAATCCTGCACGTTGCCTTCCGTAACCTATAGAAATTCTGGTGGCTTCTTTAATATATCCCACTGAGAAATAAAAGTGGTGAACCCCTGTACGTTTAATGTCAATGCCAAAAAGATTATCAATGTATGGTATCTCTTCTGGGTCCTGGATTTTATTTACACTATACACTGACGCCTGATTCTCCATATTTACCTGGTCCATGATGCTAAAAAACCAATGAGGAGAAACATTATACTCAATCAATACAGTTGTCCAATTACCTCTATCGTTCAAAACCTCCTGATAAGATGTTGTTCCATCCTCAGCCGTAACTTTTGTTTTAACTTTATTAACGAACAAACCTTGTAATTCTCCGCGTAATGAATGTTTTTTATTGATCTTATAGCCCACTTCTAAAACACAAATATTCGATTGAATTATCCCAATACCATAGTCCGCTATCTTATTAACGTCATTATTCATGGAAATGTTGAAATAACTCAATCTAATGTTCGTTTTCTTGTTGAGTTTACGATAGATGTTAAAGTTAACATCTAACCAATAGAGGCTGTCACTCATATCAAATACACCTGTTCTATACGCTACTCCATTCGAATCTAATGGATTATAAATTGAATAATCTCTGTTCGGAGCAAAAGCTGCTGATGTATTAAAGTTGAATGTGGTACCGTACTTTCCGAATAGTTTTTCGTTCTTTTTTGCTGTATAAACGACTTCTCCCTGATAGGCAATTTCACCTACTGGTTGGGTAGCCCAAGGATAAAGGGACGCAACTAAGTTGTACGTATGCACTTTATTCATTGCCGGTAAAAAGTTGATCAGCAAATTTTGAAGGCCCTCCTCTCTGTCGGATCTATAGCTCATGTTGTCTACGGATTTTGCAGAGAGCATAATTCCTAATCCTTTTCTGGAATATCCAAAATTTGCAACGGTGGCATGCCCGTGATTATATATCATACCATTATCGGACGATGGATCTTGTCCCTTAATTATGTGCTCGAAGTCTAATGTAAACTTCCCGTAACGCATTTTTATCCTACCTCCGTAAACCCCAACATTTTCTGGTAAAACCAAGTCATCAAAATCATCATTTTGATACTTACTTACCAAGGATGCTCCAATTGTTACATTGAATTTCTTATCCTTCCAATTTTCATGAAAAGAGTTCAGGTTCCACTCTAAATCAGCTCCCCGAACTATTCCTTCACCATGAATGATTTTGCCATCCAAAAATTTATGGCGTTGCTTACCATAAACACCTTTGATTTTTAAACCTCTTCCCGGAGTTACAATTATCCTTGCACCATCTAGGAAGTTATCATATCCCAGCGCTCTATCCTCAAAACTTCGAAAGGCCAAACCACTTCCAAACTGTTCGTATATTGAACCTATTGTTACATCTACAAAATCATTCTGATAACCAACATATCGCATTCCTAATCCCGTTCCTTCAAAATTTGCTGGATATCCCTGTATAGGAGGGAGGTAGGATTCAAGTCTTAAACCCGCTTTAAATGTCCCGTCATTGTAGAACACATTCATGTACGAATTGAGCAGCCCTTTTTGTTCCGGCTGCAAGGCATCAATGACAGGATCCTCTTCCAAGTATTGAAAGATCGATTCTATATTACCGTTTATCGCAGGACCATTTTGTTGTGCAAACGCACCTGCAACAAATAAAAACGCTGTTAGCGAGAGAAAGCTAGTTTTCATGAAATAAGTAAGTAGTATAAGTAGTATTTACCTGTTTAGTTCTCTTTTTCTACGAGCTCTAACAAGTGCTCATAGAGTTCTTCTTCATCTCCAGGAGCATAATTATTGTGAGAATAAACGATGTTCCCGTCTTTATCGATCAAGAACGTGTGTGGAACATTGTTTACACCCATTGCACGTTTAAAATCACTATTCGTATCCATTAAAACCAAGTATTCCCATGCTTTACCATTTACATACATTGGCACAGAATTTTTTGTGCGCTCGTCATCGATAGAAACAGCAACAAGATGCACTCCTGTTTCCTCCTGCCAATCAGCATAAACTTCATTAATGGTGTTCAATTCTCTTTTACATGGAGAACACCAGGTCGCCCAGAAGCTTATGATAACCGGACCATCAAAACCAAGATCGGCAGTATTGACCTCATTTCCGTCCATATCCTTTAAGGTAACAGAAGCAACTTTCTTCAAAGATTCCTTAACCGCTCCATCCTGAGCAAAGGAAACAAATGATGTCGCGATAAAAAGTGTTAAAAGTGAACCAAATAGTTTTTTCATGTTGATGTAATTTAATGTTATATCGCCGGTAATTCAAAAACCCTGCCTGATTTCCAAATTTAACTGATTCATTTGACCTTGATGATTGTATTCTACTTTTTATTCTTGAATTCCTAAATGATAAATTTGCCAAATTTCGACTGCTACTCATCCGTTAAGGAATCCAATATTTGAACAACATCAGACTTTAAACTTGGTCTGATGTTTGTAAATTCGTATATTGGTTCTCTGATCATTGTAGATTACGAGACATAATAACAAAATGATATGAGAAAAATATTACTATCAACTTTGTCAATTTTAGTACTTGGACTTGCGGTTAATGCGCAGGATGAGGTAGAAATATATGAGCAGGGAATGACGACAGACCTTTCTTCAGGAAACGGTCCGCTACAGGTAACTGTATCAAGTGCTAATGAAGTGTCGAGACACTTTGAGATCAAGAACATTTCTGGTATTCAGAAATCATGGAAGATCACAAGAAAGCGTATTAATGAGATCGCTACTTGGACAGATTACATGTGCTGGGATATTTGTTTTACTGCGGGTGCAATGTCAACAAACCCTTGGACATCACCAACTTCTTTAACAATTGCTGATGGTAACCACCAGTTACTGGACACATACGTTACACCGGATGCTGCAAATCCTGGAACTGTGACTTATCGTTATTATGTGCACGAAGATGGTGGTAGCTATCTTGATTCAGTTGATGTTGAGATCACATTTGTACTTGACGCTCCAACAATTTCACCTGAGGTGAGCGTTAGTGTTAGTCCAAATCCTGCCACAGATTATGTTTCTATAAAAGCAGGTGAAGGGCAAAACGGTACAGTACGTATTGTAGATGTATTGGGTAATGTTGTATTCACTGAATCTTTCACATCTTCGAAAAAAGTAAACGTTTCTTCATTCAGAAATGGAATCTACTTTGTTATTGTTGAACCTAGTAATGGTCGAGCTGTGAACAAGAAGATCATCATTCGTCATTGATCGATATAAATATTAATTAACAGGAAAGCCGTTCAATGAACGGCTTTTTTGTTTTGTTCCTATATTTGAAAGAAAACAAAGTGAATTTGGACCGTCACCACATAGCGGCTTTTGAAGCGATCATTGAGGGTTCGAAAATACTTATGCAATACTATCGAACACCGATAGATGTGTTTTCCAAAGAAGATGGTTCTCCAGTTACTAAAGCCGATCTCGAATCTTCCAATAGAATTGTAGAAATACTATCCCCGATTGGTATTCCAATCATGTGTGAAGAACACGAAATTCCTGAATACGAGGACCGAGCTCATTGGGAATCCTTCTGGTGCGTGGACCCACTTGACGGCACTAAGATGTTTCTCGCTCAAAACGACGAGTTTGCAATCAACGTAGCTCTAATAGAAAATGGCATGCCTACTTTTGGTGCGGTCGGAGATCCAGTAAATGAACGCATCTTATTTGGTTTGCCTAAGAAAGGGGCTTTTGTACTCAATTATGAGGATTATAAAACTCCTGAAAATTGGATTGAAATTCAACCTAAAACGACTCTCAATAATCCTCTAAGTGTAATTTGCTCTCGAAGTTATCGACATGGATCAGGATTTAAATTAATCAGAGAGCTCGAACGTCAATTTGGTGAGATTCGCTTCATTATGAAGGGTTCTGCATTAAAATTCTTCGATATTGTGGAGGGAAAGGCGGATCTATATACCCGATTCGGACCAACGATGGAGTGGGATATTGCAGCCGGTGATGCTATCATGCAAAGTGTCGGAGGAAGAGTCGTTCAAATTGAAGACAACAGTAGAATGAGATACAACAAGCCTTCCTTGTACAATCCTCCATTTATGGCCAAAACCAAACCGTTGCTTTCAGAATGAGAATTTTTCTGTTCTTATCACTGACTTTATTTTACCTGAGCTCGATAGCCCAGCAAAATTTTATACACCTTTCAGATTTCTACAAAGATCAGCTGACGCGATACAGCTCTAATTATTTTCCTGACGGACAATATCCTAAAAATGAGGGCGAATATGATTTGATCCATACCATTCGTGATTCCTCAAAGCAATATTACACACTTACTGAAATTCTCTTCAAAAAGCATTTATTTGAGATCAAGGGAGATAATTACTCCATCAATATTTCTCCAATTGCTGACCTTCGCATAGGACGAGATCTTTCAGACACCAATGACCGAAAGTTATTCATGAACACGCGTGGTGTTTTCGTCGAAGGTGATATAGGAAACAACTTCAGCTTTAGCACTGAATTTCACGAAAATCAAGCTCGATTTACAGAATATCAAAGCATCTATTATGCACAACATGGCGAGCTATATCCGAGTGCCCTGGGTTACGCTCAAGTAAATGCCGTTATTCCGGGAGAAGCTCGAACCAAACCCTTCAAGACAGATGGTTTTGATTATGCCTTTGCGGTTGGATATCTCGCATATCGACCACATAAAAACATTTTATTAAGCGCCGGAAATACCAGCCATTTTATAGGAGAAGGCCAACATTCTCTTTTGAAAGGAAATACCAACGGAAATGCTCCATTTCTTAAGGTTGATTGGCAAATTGGTAAGCGCTGGAAAGTAAGCCATCAACGTTCACGCCACCTCAACCTGATGCGAAGGGTTTATACCAGCAGTGCCGAGGCCTACTACGAGTCCAAAGGTTTCAGTATGAACTATATCACTTTTCAACCATTTGAGGGAGTGGGTATTAGTTTTTTTGAAGGTAATCAATGGAATAGAGGGGATTCCATCACAAGTTATTATTCCCCGGCAATCAGTTATTTGCCCGTACCGTTTATGAGTTCCATTCTTCAACCTGATAGAAAGGAGCTGAACTCCATTCGAGGATTGAATCTTGTTGTCAATCGTTTTAAAAACCATCTCATTTATGGTCAAATAGTAATTGATGACCTTCAGTTTGATGACCTTGGTGGTCAGATTGGTTACAAGGGATTTGATTTCTTTGGAGTCCAACAGTTAATGCTTCAACTTGAATTCAATACGATACCGTCACATTTCTACGAGAATCGCGAAAATACACGCTTAAATTATTCACATTACAATATGCCCTTAGCACATGTACTGGGCAATGGATTTCGTGAAATATTTACAAAAATCGCGTACGAGAAAAGTCGGATCTATTCGGAACTTATAGTCGATTATTCTGATCGCGATGCTCAACCAGGAACTCCTTTATTAGGTTATACCGTTCCTCAAAATGCCAAAGGTTTCTCAGCGGTATTTCTGACAAGTATTGAGGTCGGATATCGATTTAATAAAAAAATGAATCTCTGTGCTTTTGGACAACTAACATACAGAAGTGAGAATACTTTCCGAAATACCACCTTCATTTCGGCCGGACTTAAAACAGCAATCAGAAATCGATCATACATATTCTAGTGTTAAGGTATCTCTACATATCAGCTATTCTATTGACCACTTATGTTCACGGTCAGGGCACCTTGGGGTATCTTTTCGAGGAATTACCGGCAGATTCAGTTTATCACAATACTTTAACCTCGCATACATCCCTAAAGCCAGTGCTGAACAACAACCGTTTGTTCGAGCGCAAGATCAGTTTAAGTGCGATTGGGGACCTGAATGCGTCCTATGATACTTCTTTTGCCTTTAGGTCGGGATTAGGACTTGAAATTGATTTCACTCCTGCACCAACATGGCACATTAGATTAGCCGCCGTACAAGGTTATGGCAATGGTAATCCGCTTATTCCCAGAACATTTTTACGATACACTGATCCGGATGGATATGCATATACCGATGTTAGATCGAGAGTGAGTTTTACGCCCAATAAGTTCTTCAATTTTCAAGCTGGTCTGGATCATAACTTCCTTGGCGAAGGTTCAAGATCCTTACTCTTAAGCGACTATGGTACTTCTTATCCTTTTGCACTTATTCGTTCACACTTCTGGAGGGTTGAATACAATGTAATGTATCAGTTCCTGAGAGAAGGTGCAGTAAGCAATTGGGAGAGTAAGTTTGGTGCCACCCATCACCTCTCATTCAATGCAACGGATTGGTTGAATATTGGCGTTTTTGAAAGTGTTATTTTTCAACCGGTTGATACAAACTTGAACAGAGGGTTTGATGCAGAATATTTAAACCCGATCATTTTCTACCGCCCACAGGAGTATTCTTTGGGATCATCAGACAACGTGATCATGGGGTTGGACATGAGTGCCCGATTTGATAAACATATGGTGTACGGGCAATTCGTAATAGATGAATTTTCATTAACTGAATTGCGCGCAAAAAGCGGATGGTGGGCCAACAAATTTGGGGTTCAGCTCGGAGTAAAGGGCAGATTGTTATCAGATAAGCTGTTTTACCGATTAGAGTATAATTTTGTTCGGCCATATACTTTCTCTCATGTTTCAGATGAATTCAATTATGGAAATCAAGGGCATCCATTAGGGCATCCATTAGGCTCCAATTTCATGGAACTTTTGGGGGAATTAAAATATCAAAAGGAGAAGTTCCTGGGTAAGCTCTTTGCATCTTATGTGCTTCAGGGTGATGATAAAGATGGTATTTCCTACGGGGGAAATATCTATCAGAGCTATGTTAACAGACCCATGGAATATGGCCACTTCATAGGACAGGGAGTTCAACAAAACACAATGAGAGTAGTTCTTTCATTCTCGTACCAATTACTCAAGAATGGTAGGCTAAACGCTTTTGCTGAAAACCATTTCACATACAATGCTCAGGCTTCCGAAATGAGTTATCGAGCGGTTGCAGGGATTCGAAGTTTCCTATGGAACGATTACCGCAACTATTAAAAAAGGCCGTCAAACTGACGACCTTTTCTGCACATCATGATAGGTTGAGGTAGGTTAGGTTAGGCAAAAGTGTTACAAACCTATCACGTGCTTTACTTCAACTTCGGTGACTTGCTGTTGTTTACCTGTTTTGGTCAAATACGTACGTTTAACGAGTCTGCCATGGATCGCAAGCTCACGTCCCTTCTTTCCATATGATTCTATAAACTGTGCGATGTTACCCCAGGCAAATACCTTGTGCCAATTTGTTTTACCGGCATCAGAAGTAGCTATCTGAAAACGGGCAACTTTTGCCCCATTTTCGAAATTCGTGATCTGAGCATCCGAACCCATATTGCCGATCAATGTGATGTTGTTTCTAAGTGTTTGCATAAAATTTTATTTAAAGAATGATTAGATCGTTTACCTCAACTTCAGAGATAAATTGTTTTTCTCCGGATCTTTCATAGAACCTGCTGGTCAACTTTCCTTCAACTGCGAGTTCCATTCCAACATTGCCAAGCTCCTCGAGTACTTGGACCCATTTACCCCAAGCAGCAATCCGATGCTGATTTGACTTGCGTTTCGTCTTTCCCTTTTCATCCAGGTAAACTTCACTGGTAGATAGAATGAATTGTACAACTCTTCTACCATTAGGCAGCTCATAATAGCGAGGAGCGGATGCCATCTTTCCTATTAAATTGACGTGATTCATAGTTCTGCGATTTTGATCCATAAAGGGAGAGCAATTGCGCATTGCTCCCCCATTAGGTGTGGTTAGGTGATTAGTTGCTCTCATTTCTTGGTGCAAGGATTAAAAACTCATTCACTTCGATCGACGTTCCATATCGCTTTTCACCTTCCTTTGTCTCATAAGTGTTGTTGATCAAACGTCCTTCAACTACTACTTCCTGACCCTTGTTCAGGAGTTTTGCAATGAGATCCGCAGTTTTACCCCATGCAGTAATGTTGTGCCACTGCGTCATCTCTTGCCACTCTCCGTCCTTGGACTTGTATCGCTCGTTCGTTGCCAACGAAAAACGTGCTAGCGTTTTCCCTGAATCAAACTTCACGATCTCTGGTTGTGCACCCAATCGTCCAATTAAACTGACTTTGTTTCTCAATGTGTTCATACTATATATTTTTGAACGTGAATTACTTATGTCTCTTCCGAAGCTTTCATCGGATTCGACAAGGCAAAGTTGTGGGAGATGTAATTTTTGTTTCGGTTTTTTGTCGTTTCCTTTCGTTTGTTATTCGTTTGTAATCGGTTTAATTGTTGTAAATGTGGCAATTAGATGAAGAATTGTCCGCTGTGTTTTATTCCGATCAACAACACCTATTCACCTAATTTGACAGGATCAGCCGTTATTGCATATCGAAGAATTGTTATTTTTATAAGTCAGCAAATCAAATCATGTGAGCGATAAACTTGAAATTTCGAATCCGCCGGAATATGCCGCAGGACTGAAAGCAGTCAAATATGCTTTGGGAAACATTTTTCATGTGATGCCAAAGGGCAAGGCACTCTATGTTCTTAATCGACTCAATCAAAAAGACGGTGTTGATTGTCCCGGGTGTGCTTGGCCGGACCCTGATCACAGATCCAGATTGGGTGAATATTGTGAAAATGGTGTGAAGGCCATTGCCGAAGAGGCAATGTCAGCACGAGTAGATCCTGCTTTTTTCGCGAAATACAGTGTACATGATCTAAAGAATAAAAGTGATTATTGGCTCGGGCAACAGGGGCGACTCACGCACCCGATGATCGTTAGACAGGGAAAAGATCATTATGAACCCATCACATGGGACGAGGCAAATAAATTGATCGGTGAACATTTGCAAGAGCTTCCGGATCCAAATATGGCCGCCTTTTATACAAGTGGAAGAACAAGTAACGAAGCTGCTTTCCTCTATCAGTTATTTGTTCGAATGTATGGGACGAATAATCTTCCTGATTGTTCAAATATGTGTCATGAATCGAGTGGAGTAGCACTTACAAGAACGACAGGAATAGGTAAAGGATCTGTTACGCTGGATGACTTATATAAAGCTGAGCTTATTCTCATATTCGGTCAAAATCCTGCTACCAATCATCCACGTATGTTGTCAGCATTAGAAAAGGCGAAATCAAATGGAGCTAAGATCGTCTCCATAAATCCTTTAAAGGAAGCTGGCTTAGTTAGATTTAAAAATCCGCAAAAATTAAACGGTATTATCGGTAATGGGACAGAAATCTCCGATCTCTACCTCCAACTTAAGATCAATGAGGATGTCGCCCTACTTAAAGCCGTAATGATCAAATTGCTCAAAATGGCGGACGAAAGACCGGGCATCATTGATAAGGATTTCATTACTGCAAAAACGGATGGTTATGAAAAGTTAAGAGCAGATCTTGAGAACTATGACTTGCAATCATTAATTGAGCGAACAGGTCTAGAAGAAAGAGAAATTGACCATTTGGTTGATCTTCTTGCCAACCATAGGCGAATAATCGCGTGCTGGGGAATGGGGCTCACACAACACGTCAATGGAGTAGATAATATCCAGGAGGTTGTGAATGTTCTTTTGTTAAAAGGTGCCATCGGTAAAGAAGGTGCCGGAACTTGTCCCGTTCGTGGGCATAGCAATGTGCAAGGTGACCGTACTGTTGGGATTGCCGAAAGACCATCGAAAGCTCTTCTCGATAAAATAGCTGAAAACTTTGGTTTTGTACCTCCACAAGAACATGGTTTAGATGTCGTAAGTACTATTGAAGCCATGCACTCCGGTAAGGTTAAAGTATTCATCGGAATGGGCGGTAATTTTTTATCTGCCGCGCCGGACACTGACTTTACAGCAGAAGCCTTTGCTAAAACAGACCTTACGGTTCATATCTCAACCAAATTAAACAGATCGCATCTGGAGCATGGCAAAACAGCCTTGATCCTTCCTTCTATGGGTAGAACAGATAAGTATGAGCGAAATGGGAAACAAATGGTTCTCTCCGTAGAGAATTCTATGGGAATCGTGCACAGTACCAAAGGTGTGCTTGAACCACCTTCAAAAGAGGTACGTTCAGAACCCGTTATTGTAGCGGAAATAGCCAAAGCAGCTCTAACTGAAAGCAAAGTTGATTGGGACCATCTCGTAGATGATTACGATAACATCCGTGAATTGATCGAAAAAACAATTGGTGGCTTCGAGAATTATAATGAACGATTGAAAAAACCTCTTGGGTTTGAACTACCAAATGGCGCAAGAATTGGTGAATTCAACACACCAAATAAGAAGGCGAATTTCACCGTCAATAAGTTGTCTGAAAACAATATGCTGGATGAAGACTTCCTGATGATGACCACACGTAGCCATGACCAATTCAATACAACAATTTATGGTTTGAACGATCGTTATCGTGGTATTGAGAACGGTAGAATGGTCGTCTTCATTAACCCGAATGACGCCAATCGATTAGGTTTAAAGAAAGGAGATCTGGTATCCCTGTACAACAATTATAATGGTGTGGAAAGAAAGGTAGATGGATTTGCTGTCGTGCCATACAACATTCCGGAAAAGTGCTTGGGAACATATTACCCAGAATCAAATCCGCTTGTTCCAATTCATTTGAAGGCACATTCAAGTCATACGCCGGCATCCAAATCAGTTAAAGTTAGAATTACGAAATTATGAGATCATTTTTAGCCGCTTTGGCAGGAATCGTATCAGGAGGGGTGGCCATATGGATATTTGAATCGTTAGGCCACATGATCTTCCCTATAGACCTCGCTGCTCTTGGAATAGACACTTCCGACCTGGGAGAGTTGCGTAACATGATGTACAAGATCCCAACGGAAAACCTCATCTCAGTAGTGCTCGCGCACGGACTTGGATTATTGGTTGGGTTATTTATAGCACGTCTAATCGAGAAAAAGAGTCTTGGTCCGCTTTTCGGCGTATCCGGTATGTTGTTTCTAATGACTCTAATCAATATTTTGCTCATCCCGCATCCAGCATGGTTTATGTTCGCAGATCTTGGAGTTATCTTAATTTTGTCCTTTGCATTCATAGCAACACGAAAAAAAGCTTGATCAGATGTTTACAGGAATTGTTGAGGCCCTAGGAGAAATTAAAGCAATAGAAAAGGAGGGGGAAAATGTGCATTTTACCTTATCCTGTCCTTTTACGAGTGAATTAAAGATCGATCAGTCGCTTGCTCATAATGGTTGTTGTTTGACCGTGGTTTCAATTGAAAACGATCAGTACACGGTAACTGCTATTCAAGAGACGCTTCGTAAAACTAATCTTGGTGACTGGCAAGTAGGTACCAAAGTGAATCTTGAACGCTGTATGCAAATGAATGGCAGACTGGATGGTCACATTGTTCAGGGACATGTGGATACCACAGGTACGTGCGTGAAGAGAGAGGATGAAGATGGGAGCTGGAAATTTACGATCCGCTATGAATCCGATGATGTTACGGTAGAAAAAGGCTCGATCACCATCAATGGAACTAGTCTTACCGTGTTAGATTCAAAGCCCCATGAATTCTCAGTATGTATCATTCCATATACCTACGAATTCACAAACTTCCATCAGTTGGAAGTAGGTGATAAAGTCAATCTTGAATTTGATATTATCGGAAAGTATGTTGCGAAGCTAATTTCATCGACTGCAAACAAGTAATTCTTGGGCATTCTAACTATTATATTACTTAGCACAGTAATTCTAACTATTGCATTGTGGTATTCTTGGAAGTTATTCGTTTCCGGTAAAACGAACTGGAGTATTGCAATTTTGATCCTAGTGGGACTGGCCCTTCGAATATTCGTTTCCATTGATATAGAACTTCATCCATGGGACGAAAGATATCACGCCCTTGTTGCAAAGAATCTTATCGATAACGCTCTATTTCCGCGACTTTATAATTCGGCTGTACTTCCTTATAATTATCAGGATTGGACATCTAATTATGTCTGGTTACATAAGCAACCGATACCCCTGTGGGTAATGTCAATGAGCATTAAACTATTTGGCGTAAGTTCCTTTTCTGTACGAATTCCTTCAATTATATTATCCACTCTAGGTATATTTCTTATGTACCGAATTGCAAAATTCCTCTTTAACGATAGAGTCGCTTATTTTTCAACCTTTCTTTTTGCGATAAATGGTCTTATTTTGGAAATAACTGCGGGCAGAACTGCAACAGACCACGTTGATCTTTTCTTTTTAGTATTGATAATGTTTGCCGTTTGGGCAGCAGGGATGAGCACAAAATTAAGACCTAATCTTTTTACTTTCTTATCAGCTGCGTTCATTGGACTGGCCATTCTATCAAAATGGATGCCTGCATTGATCGTGATCCCTATTTGGTGGCTTCTTCACTTAAGGGCAAAAACCAGAATGCGCAGTCGTATTATGGGACTTCTCATTATGGTTATAACTATTTCAATGATCGTTCTGCCTTGGCAAATCTATATCTATTCGAATTTCCCTTTAGAAGCTAAGTGGGAGTCGCTCTCAAACTTCAAACATCTAACAGAAACTCTTGATAATCAAGGTGGCTCTTTTTTTTACCACTTTGACAAAATGAGAATCAACTATGGAGAATTAATTTATATCCCTGTACTTTGGTTGATATGGGTGACCTGGAAAGAGCGTTCTTTAAAACATATAGTTCTGTTAATATGGATCTTGATACCATATTTGTTTTTTTCTTTTGCCAAAACCAAAATGCAGGCCTATACTCTTTTCTGTGCTCCACCACTTTTCATGAGTGTCGGATTATTCTTCTTTTGGATGAAAGAACATTGGGAAAATAAGCCCAAGCTCAAATACTTTTCTTATGCCTTTCTTTGTTTGACAATTCTACTGGCGCTCAGATTTTCTTTTGAACGTATTAAGCCTTACGATACTTTAACAAAAAGGCATGCGAACCAAATATGGGTCAATAACATGAGATCTCTTGAGGACCTGCCTGAGACAAGTTTAATTTTTAACGAATCCCACCCAATTGAAACTATGTATTTCTCAGGTAAAATTTCCTACAATTATGTACCTGAAATCGACAAACTTATTGAATTAAAATCTAATGGGTATTACTTGGTTCTTAATACTAAACATGCTGACCAAAGTCTAGCAGACCTCTCCATTTGGGAATATAAATATTCTTGGTAAGTAATTACCTCCAATTCTTTTTCAACCTTTTCTCAGTCAAAACACGGATTCGTTTTAGAACGGAATCCCGTTCACCAATATTTCCGCACTTGATATTGTCAACGCCAACGAACTCACCGTTACGGTATACTCTGAATTCGAACGTAACCGAAACGATATCATCCTGATGAATGCTATATAAACTTCCTCTTTCAAGAGACTCCTTTAAGGTAAGTTTCGCCGCTGAAGGTTTGTACTTTCTGTCATAACCTCTCACGTTAATGATCACATACGTATCGTATCCTTTTTCACGACAAATGGCCATGATGGAGTCACTTGCCAGTGCAGAAGCGTCCTGACCAATTTTAACAAGATTAAGGGAAGGCATGGCCTTTACTCCCATGGAATTGAACAGATCAACCAGGTTTGCCTCAATTGAATAACGGTCTTCCTGCTTGTCGAACTGACCAACAATAACAGCATT
>SBGS01000097.1 GCA_006226555.1 Bacteroidota bacterium | reverse complement strand
AAAATAGAGCTGATACAATGCGGCACGATTCCTGAAGTGCTGCGCGTGCTATTTGGATAATGAATAATTATGAAAAAGACTTTTGCTCTCTGCTCAATATTCCTACTCTTAGTCGTTACAGGCTTCTCGCAAACAAGTAAGCTTACCGGAGCCATCGGACCATATTCAGTTGAAATGTCATTGACAAAAGGTGCGGATGTAAACACGATATCAGGGAAATACAATTACAAAGGTAAAACTGCCTTCCTGGATATTAAGGGACAGCTGTTCGACGATGTGATGTTACTTGAAGAATCCTACAAGGGGAAAGAGACAGGAAGTTTTTATTTGCAAATTGAAGGAGATTCTCTGACGGGTAAGTGGGTGCACGAAACGCGTTCCTATGATGTTCGGTTGAAAGTGGTTAATAATACCTATGACTGCTTTGATTATTTCTCTGCCAGTGACAAGTCAGTAGATGTTTCAGGCGATATAAACGGAACTTACGAAGTAGAATATTACTTCTTGAACGACATGTGGTTTGAAGAAGGAAAACCAGATATTGAAATCGGTTATAATGGTGCTACGGCTGTTTTGGAAAAGATAAACGAAGACAGTTTACGCTTCTTCGTTGAGGCGATCTGTGGACCAACTTATCATTTTGCGATTGCCGACGGTGTAGCTGTTAAACACCCGGAAGAAAATCAAACCTATGTTTATATCAATGAGGACGGGTGTGAGATCATCATTAAACTGGATATTAGAGAGGTTAGCATGTCAGCTAATGCACAGATGGAGTGTGGATTTGGAGCAAGAGCATACCTGGATCATTCAATGATAAAAACAAGTGAGGAAGTTGAATTTGACCGTGGGTATTAAAGGGTTAAAAATAACAATCCCAAAAAACTGATCATTCCGTCCACGACTCCAGCAACGTAAAGATCACCGGAGTCTTTATTAACGCCAATAAGTATCATTGCATGTGCTATTAAAACCACATGATAAAATGGATTGATCCAAAGCTCCGGCCATTGCTGGTTGAAAAGCATAAAGCTCAAGAAAAGCAGTATCAAAGCGAATACTTTTGCCCCTTTTATTCCTAATAACTGAGGAATCGTTTTTTGATCGGGTTTGTCAAGTTTCATATCCCGTATATCAAAGGGTATAGTTACAGCTATAACGTACAGGAATAATCCTAAGCTCAATGACGCATGAGGTACTATTCCCTCATTTAATAACGGGAAAATGTATAAAACGTAAAGCCACGTTACAGCGATCCATACAATTTTTAAAAATGGAATTTCTCGAAGGTTTTTCTTGCCAATACGGTAAACGTAGAAGAATACGATGAACAAGAAAGGGAGGTGTAAAATAGCCCACTCGATATTAAGTCCAACACCAAGTATTAGGGCTATACCGGCAGATAATATTGAGAGAGTTGAAAGAAAAATGATCCATACAACATGCTTTTTTACCCAATTCATCCACGCGTTATCGTATGCATACGAAATCTTTGCTACCCGTTGAAGGTTGTACACAGAAAAGGTCGCTAAAGCAGAAATCAAACCATAAACAGGCCAACTTTCCATGTCATATGCATGGGTAAGCCCGGCGGTGAGCATACCTGCAGAAAAGGCAACAATGATATTTAAATAAATAATGGGGTAAATAAGCCCAAATTTAGTGTGTTAAGGCACGAACAACTTGTTCTATTTCGATATCTTGAATGCAGAGACATGCTTTACCCTTTTTACAGGTTTCACAGTTTTCATCAAAGATCAATGTAGTTGACTTCTCCCCCAGAGGCTTCCACCTTCCAGGGTGTATTGGTCTTCGCGGTGCAAATAATCCTACGGCTCGTATATTTAAAAATCCGGCTATGTGCAGAGGTCCTGTAGAGCATGCAACCAACGCATTACTTCCACTGATAAAAGCGATCAATTGATACAGATCCAATTTGCCTGTTGCATCGATCAGATTATTTTTTTGCATTAGAAGCGGACGGATCATTTCTCCTTCTTTTTCTGTCCCCGTTATCACCACTTGATATCCCAGCTCAACAAGCCGATCTCCCAGCTCTCTATACTTCTCCAAAGGCCATTCAACAGCACTGCCCTGTGATTTCGGATGGAGAATAATGTATTGGTCCAATTGATCTAATTCTTCCGGCAAATCTACTTTCGGTGCAACAAAATTTCTTGTGTAGGCAGATAATTCCTCAAGGGATGGAATTTCTTTTAATCCAAAAGGTTTCATCAGATGAAAATTCAACTGAGATTCATGCAGTTCTGATCGTTTTCGTGTGAAATTGACGCGTTCATTACAGTTGAGTAAATGAAAATTTCGATGAGACGTTCCTACCCGCACAGGAATCCTTGCTTTCTTCGCCAATACGGCTATTTCCTTTCTGGGGAATACATGTATGATCACGTCTGCGTTCCAATCTCTGGCGGTCTGAAGTTGTATGCTTTTTGGTTGTGCTTCCACCTCCTGCCAATCAATAAATTCATCAACAGACTTAAAGCAAGACACTACCGGTTTTGTGTAGCTCTTTCCGAGGAAAACAACTGTTGTATTTTGGAAATTATCCTTGATCCAGGCACATAATGGCAGGGTCAGCATAACATCACCGATACTATCGGTTCTGCTAATGATTATTCGTTTTCCATTTAAATCGATCATTTTCCCTTGTTTAGCCTTCTCAGTTCACGGTATTTAAACACATTTGAACGAGCACTGATCTCAGCGATCTTGAAACCCATCATTCCGTCTAGAAAACCCAGTTTTATGAAATACATAGAAATAAATCTCCCAAAACCGCTCAAATATGGTTTTAGCATTCCTGCTTTTTTGCCCTGAGCGTGGAATTTCATAGCGGTTAGTGACGAATATTTATCCGCTCGCTCGCGGTGGTCTTTGAAGTCATAGTAGGAATAATGTTCAAGATGACCGCCGAGTAGCTCAGTCGTATAATCCACATCACACACTAACTCTTCATGAACAAAGGCTCCGCTCCACTTACATGTTTTTTTTGGAAATAACCGCGTTTTGATATCCGGATACCATCCGGAGTGTTTTATCCACTTCCCGCAGTAATTGGTTAGCCTGTTTACACTATAGAGCTTTGTTTCGTTATTTTCCTTGACCTTCTGTATAGCCTTTAACAAGTCCTCATCTACTGCTTCATCTGCATCGATGGAAAAAATATAGTCAGAACCGGCTTGGTCATTCAGAAAGTTTTTGCTCGCCGCATAACCTTCCCATTCACGTTGAATGAACCGAACTCCAAGCGATTGACATATTTCCTTTGTTCTGTCATTCGAAAAGGCGTCCAGAACGATAACTTCATCAGAAAACGGCAAAACGGACCGTATACAACGCTCTATATTCCGTTCTTCATTCAGTGTAATTATCGCCGAAGTTATCGTCATTATTTGATCTCTACACTTCTAAGTATTGCTTGTATTTCGCGTAAAGGCTGGGTCCAGCTTGCCGTTGGTGGCGCATCAACGTATCCCGAGAGGGAAATAACCTTTTTACGCTCCGGGTGAATAAAATGATATGACCAAAATGCCCC
This sequence comes from Bacteroidota bacterium, assembly GCA_006226555.1. GTDB lineage: Bacteria > Bacteroidota > Bacteroidia > Flavobacteriales_D > Crocinitomicaceae > UBA4466. Next base: position 11,326 of record SBGS01000097.1, on the reverse strand, counting down.
TCCTGTACTGTGAATTGGCTTTCCTGTAAACATGAACATTCCTCTCACCTCTACACCATTGATCGATTTATTTTTATTCCAAGCCCAATTGCCTTCAGGGTATATCCTTCTGTCATATTGTGTACCCATGTACAATCCATCGATCTCGTGTGGTACATTGTATTTCAACATGGTGTCTCGATCCTTGAGGATCTGGTCCAATTCCAGTTGCGATGAGTCAACGTAATCAAACTGGTAGATCATTAGACCCGAGAAGATCGTTCCTGGGTCCTGCCCACCCCCTCCGGCGAACTCAATTGGCCTTGCTCCTGCAGGGAATTCTATACGATAAAAGTTCTTTCTTTTCGTTACCAGCTTGGAGTTTGATGGGAGCACCAAATCAATCCCGAAATTCTCAGTTACTTTTTCACGAACAACTTTATTGTTGTTTCGCTCAAACATGCGAATGAGTCGTTTCCATTCGAATTCATCGAAAATCTCGTGTACCTCATCCAATCCATATTTGCAGGTCTCTACAAGCTGATTAAAATCTTTTGCCACGATATCGATGACAAGCTGGCCATATGCCCATACATTTTCCCTCTGTTCGATCTTTCCCTGCTCTCCCTTATAGTTTGGATCTATGGTAAGAAACATAGTGTTTCGCCATCTTTTGACTCCTTGAGTAAAGTGTGAAGGCGTTTTATGTACAAGCTCGAAAGTCGCCACATCGGGAAAGTATGGCATGATCCACTGAGTCAAACTGGAATCAAGTGCTGTCTTGATCTCCGAGTTCCAAATTCCATTATCACAAACCACTAAAATTTCGCCTACTTTTCCTGTAACTTCCAGTTGACGGATCTTACTCTTAGATGCATGATTTGACTCACACCCGCTAAAAGCAAAAAGAAGCAGTACGATCATGAATACAGCTACTCTCATATCTTTCGTTTATTTAATAACGTTTATTTGATTCGAATCTTTTGTCCGATACTTAAACGATCAATATTTATGCCTGGATTTAGACGTCGAAGCTGAGAAATAGACATTCTATGACGCTGAGCGATCTTACCAAATGTATCTCCAGGCCGAACCGAATAATACTCTTTTGTTGCTTGAACCGGCGGAGGTTGTGGAGTTGTGGTTGTTTGTGTAGTTCCGCTACTTGCATTCACACGCAAACGCTGTCCGACATAGATCTTCGTAGATGTCATGCCGTTCAAACGTTGCAGCTCGCTAACTGTCATACCATAACGCGACGCGATAGTTCCAAGTGTTTCTCCCGCACGCACTTTATGATAGGCTGATTCAACCGTTGGTGTGTTCGTCGTTTGACCTGGATCATTATCAACTGAATCAGACGGCTCAACCGCATTCACGTTAAGCGTCGGGTTTACATATGTCAGGTACTCCAATTGATAAAGGCTATCCTCCATGGAAACCAGTGTACCAATTTTATCCAGAGGTAACGACACACAGTAGTTTCTGTTGACTCCCTTTGGAATATAATTTCTCTTATAAATAGGATTTAAGGCCGCAACATCATCTTCGGTCATGTCAACGATCTTGGAAATTGTACTGAAATGCACACCGTTTTTCAAACACATTGTGTCTAACTGCTGATACGTAACGGTAGCTTCCATCGGAACGATATTGTGCTCTGCGTGGTATGTCAACAAATAGGCTGCAGCGATGAAATTCGGCACATATCCCTGCGTTTCTCTAGGCAGGAATGGTCGTACTTCCCAATACGTTAATTTGTTTCCTGAACGACGAATGGCTTTATTCACGTTACCTGGCCCAGCATTATATGCCGCTAAAGCTAAATTCCAATCGTTATAGATCTCATACAGTTTTTTCAAATACCTGCAGGCCGCTTCTGTAGCGAGCTCCGGATCCATTCTTTCATCGATATATGAATTTTCCTCCAAACCATACATACGACCGGTGGCATACATAAACTGCCATAGTCCCAAAGCTCCGGCGCGCGATTTTACTTGTGGACGGAGACCGCTTTCTATGACCGCAAGATATTTAAGCTCAATGGGAAGGTCGTGTTCTGCAAGTTTCTTTTCAAACAGATCAAAATACAGTTTAGACCTACCCAGCACTACGCGGGCGAAACCTCTTCTCTTTTCTACGAAAAACTTTATTGTGGAAAGGGTAATATCATTGCACTCCAAATGAAACGGACTCATTTCATTCATAACGTTCAAGCGCTCGCAATATACTTTATCTGAATAATGCGGCACCTCATCTCGTTCAAAGTTCAATGCTTCAATAATAGAATCGTAATCCGTTTCCGATCCGTTTTCAGCATAGAAATAGTACAGGCTTTGTTCTATTGTCTTGATCATTGACTCACCACGAAGACTGTCTTCAGCCGTCCAATTGATCGTTTGTGCCAAGCTAATGGAGCTTAACACAACACTGAAAATTATTGTGGTGAATTTGATCATGCTTTTTCAAATACTTTATTCAGTTGATCTGCAAAGCCAAACATTTCTTTTTCTGCGAAGTGATCCGCTATCACCTGTATACCAAACGGCAATCCGTCATTACTTTCTCCAGCCGGAATTGAAATGGCGGGATTACCAGTGAGATTGGCATGCACTGTATATATGTCCTGCAAATACATCGAAATAGGATCCTTCACAGCATTTTTCTCAAATGCAACAGTCGGCGTTGTTGGCAACAGGATGAAATTGTAATCCCTAAGGATCTCATCTGTTCGATTTCTCAAGACTCGACGCACTTTCTGACCCTTGGTATAATATGCATCATAATATCCGTGTGAGAGCACAAAAGTTCCCGCCATGATCCTTCTCTTCACTTCTTCTCCAAAACCTTCTGTTCGGCTCTTCTTATACGTTTCCTCCACACCTTTCGCGTCCGGACTTCTATAACCATAATGTACTCCATCAAATCTTGATAGATTGGAAGACGCCTCAGCAGTAGTGAGGACGTAATATACCGGCACCATATAATCTAAGTAAGGGAAGCTAACAAAGTCAACTGTATGACCTTGTGCCTTTAGTTCTTCCATTACCTGTTCCATTTTCTCTTTGATCTCACCTTGTAATCCCGGTGTTTCAAAACTCTCCTTGATAACCGCAATTTTCAATTGATCCTTATGAGAAAAGGCTGTATAGTTTTCTTTTTCCTTAGAAGATGAAGTTGCATCAAATTCATCTTCTCCGCTCATTATTTCGAACAGCAGTGCAGAGTCTTCCAGGTTATTTGTGAACGGACCAATCTGATCAAAAGACGATGCATAAGCGATCAGACCATAACGACTGATTCGACCATAAGTCGGTTTAAGACCAACTGTTCCGGTAAAACTCGCAGGTTGACGAATAGAGCCTCCAGTATCGCTACCTAAAGCGGCTGTACACAATCCTGCTGCCACTGCTGCTGCAGAACCCCCGGAAGAACCTCCCGGAACTAAAGCTTTATTTATTGGATTAGATACCGGTCCGAATGCAGAGTTTTCATTTGAGCTACCCATTGCGAATTCATCACAATTCAAGCGCCCTATGATAACAGCATCCTCATCAAGCAATCGCTGTACTGCTGTTGCAGTATATAATGATTCAAAATCTCCCAGTATTTTACTCGCTGCACTGACGCGATGATCTTTGTAGCAAAGATTGTCTTTGATACCAATCACCATCCCGGCCAACCTTCCGGCCGTACCGTTTTTTAGCTTTTGATCAACTTCTACCGCCTTTTTACGAGCAGAGTCTTCAAACACTTCCAGAAAAGCGTTCAGATCTTTTTGTTCTTCTATGCGATCGATATAATGTTCGACAATATCCAAAACGGACTTGCCTGAAGAAAGGAATTCTTTGACTTCAGCGAATGTTCGCAACATCATGTGGGATTAAGAGTTGGATTTATCTTCCTCTACTTTCTTAGTAGTATCGTCTTCTGACTTCGATGCATCCTTGAATTCTTTCACTCCTTTACCAAGGCCTTTCATCAATTCAGGAATCTTCTTACCACCAAAAAGTAGCAACACAACCACGATTATCAAAATCAACTGTGGTGTTCCAATAAAACCTGCTTCTACTATATTATTCATTTCACCAGTGTTATAAAACAAAGTTACTGTTTTCTCTCATTCAATTGAGCGGATAATACGCGTAACTGTTAAAAAAAGCAAAGTTGTATCAGAGCTTTCTTGCTACCTCAACTTCTTCGAATGCCTCAATTATATCTCCAACCTGAATGTCGTTGAATTTTTCAATGTTCAATCCACATTCATAGTTGTTCTTCACCTCTTTAACATCATCCTTAAACCTCTTCAAAGATCCAAGAACTCCAGTGTGAACAACAATTCCGTCTCTGATAAGTCTGATCTTAGAAGAACGCTTAATTAAGCCCTCAAGGACATAACATCCTGCGATCGTTCCAACCTTCGAGATGTTGAACGTTTCTCTAACTTCAGCCGAACCTGTGATCTTCTCTTCAATATCCGGGGACAACATTCCCTCCATTGCAGCCTTGATCTCTTCGATGGCTTTATAGATGACAGAATACAATCGGATATCGATCTCTTCCGATTCAGCCAATTTTCTTGCACCAATTGTTGGTCTTACCTGGAATCCGATGATGATCGCATCTGATGCTGATGCCAAGTTGACATCTGCTTCAGAAATTGCTCCTACACCTTTGTGTACGATGTTGATCTGGATCTCATCTGTGGAGAGCTGCAGTAATGAATCTGCCAATGCCTCGATAGATCCATCCACGTCTCCTTTGATGATCAAATTGAGCTCTTTAAAGTTTCCAATAGCCAAACGTCTACCGATCTCATCAAGCGTAATATGTTTCGTAGTTCTAAGACCTTGTTCACGGTGCAATTGCTCACGTTTAGCAGCAATTTGTTTTGCTTCTTTTTCATCGTCCATCACGTAGAACTTATCTCCCGCTGATGGTGCTCCGTTAATCCCAAGAACTGAAACAGGCATAGATGGCCCTACTTCTTTTAGCGCCTTACCATGTTCATCGTGCATTGCGCGAATTTTACCAAAATGCTTTCCTACCAGCATTACATCACCTATTCGCAATGTACCTGCCTCAACAAGCATATTGGTAATATATCCTTTTCCTTTATCCAAAGAAGATTCCAATACCGTACCTACAGCATTCTTTTTTGGATTCGCTTTAAGATCCAAAAGTTCTGCTTCAAGAAGGATCTTATCCAAAAGGTCTCCTATGTTCAGGTTTTGCTTAGCTGATATTTCCTGGCTCTGGTATTTTCCTCCCCAATCTTCTACTAAGATGTTCATAGCCGATAGCTGCTCACGGATACGATCAGGATTTGCGCCCGGTTTATCGATCTTGTTAATTGCAAAGATCATAGGCACCTCTGCCGCTTGCGCGTGAGAGATAGCCTCTTTCGTTTGCGGCATGACATCATCATCCGCTGCAACAATGATCACAGCAATATCCGTTACCTGAGCACCACGTGCACGCATCGCCGTAAAGGCCTCGTGACCAGGTGTATCCAGGAACGTAATTCGTCTACCATCTTTAAGCTTAACATTGTAAGCACCAATGTGCTGTGTGATTCCTCCTGCCTCGCCCGATGCTACATCCGCATCACGAATTCTATCCAGTAATGATGTTTTACCGTGGTCAACGTGTCCCATTACTGTTACGATCGGCGGTCTTGGTACAAGGTCTTCTTCCTTATCCTCAACTGTAGGAATCGCTTCCTGCACTTCAGCACTTACGAATTCTGCTTCATAACCAAACTCATCAGATACGATCTGAATAGTTTCTGCATCAAGACGCTGGTTAATGGAAACAAAGATTCCCAAAGACATACACGCTGAAATTACCTCCGTAGGAGATACATTCATCATTGAAGCAAGCTCTGAAACCGTCACAAACTCTGAAAGCTTCAGTACTTTTTCCTCTAGCTCAGCCTGAAGTTCTTGCTCCTGACGACGCGCAGCGATCGTATCACGTTTCGCACGTCTGTTTTTCGAAGCTTTAGATTTTCCTCCTTTGTTTGAAAGGCGCGCCAAGGTTTCCTTGATCTCTCTTTGAATATCCTCTTCGCTGATCTCAGGTTTTTCCTCCTTCGGCTTTTTACCACCTCCTTTTGAAGCTTGTTGTGCAGCCTGATTTACATCTACCTTTCTTACACGCTTGCGCTTACGCTTTTCAGCTTGACTCTCATTTGATCCTCCTGAAGATCTTGGCTTTTCAACTGGCAATTCAATTTTACCAATCACATTCGGTCCTGTAAGCTTCTGACGCTCAACACGAATCGTTTCCGGTTCTTTCGGTAACTCTTTTACCTCCTCCTTCTTCTCTTCTTCCTTCTTCTCTTCCTTAACAACCGGCGCCTCTTCTTCTTTTTTCTCCTCTACCTTTTCCTCCTCTACTTTCTTTTCAGGACGCGTTTTCGTGTTCAAAGATTCAAGGTCGATCTTACCGATCACATTAACCTTTGGTTTTACCTCTTCTTCTACCTTTTCCTCTTGAACTTTTTCTTCAGCAACAGGCGCAACAGGCTCAACCTCATTTTCCGGCTCCTCATCCTTTCTTGTATCTCTTAGGGATACTGTTTCGCGTTTTTCTCGCTCGATGGTAGTGGATTTTGCCTGTTCTTTTAGGTTTTGATCTGCAGCAAACTCTGTTCGCAACAAGTCATACTGCTCCGGTGTCAGCTTCGTATTGGGGCTGGCATCGATCGTTTGACCCTTGCTCGCCAAGAACTCAACAAGGGTAGACATTCCCACGTTAAGCTCTCCTGCTGCTTTTCCTAATCGAATTGGTTTTGCCATAAAAATTTATCTCCTGTATTTATAAAATTTCACCGCTAATATACGGTTTTTGTGGGCTATTACTCGAATTCTGCTCTGAGTATTTTAAGCACCTCCTTAATCGTTTCTTCTTCTAGATCCGTTCTTTTTACGAGGTCTTCAATGCTCATTTCAAGTACAGATTTAGCTGTGTCGCAACCGATCGCTTTCAGTTCGTCAAGGATCCATCCATCGATCTCATCTGCGAATTCTTCTAGATCCACATCTTCGATATCTACTTCACCTTCACGGTATACATCCAGCTCATATCCTGTTAGTTTCCCAGCAAGTTTAATATTGTGTCCTCCTTTACCGATTGCAAGAGAAACCTGATCCGGCTTAAGGAATACTTTAGCCGTTTTAGTCTCTTCATCGATCTCGATCGAACTGATCTTAGCTGGGGACAATGCACGCGTAATGTACAACTGTGGATTCGTTGTGTAATTGATCACGTCTATGTTCTCATTACGCAATTCACGTACAATACCGTGAATTCTTGACCCTTTCATACCTACACAAGCTCCAACCGGATCTACGCGGTCATCGTATGACTCTACAGCTACTTTAGCTCTTCCTCCTGGTTCACGAACGATTTTCTTGATCGTAATTAGTCCGTCAAACACCTCAGGAACTTCCAATTCAAACAATCTCTCAAGGAATTCAGGAGCAGTACGTGACAAAATAATCACCGGGCTACTATTACGCATATCTACCTTCGCAACAACAGCACGCACAGCCTCTCCTTTTTTGAAATAGTCCGAAGGAATCTGCTCAGACTTAGGAAGGATCAATTCATTACCTTCATCATCCAAGACCATAATCTCTTTCTTCCAAACCTGGTAAACTTCACCTGTAACGATCTCACCAATTCTTTCCTTGTAGATCTTGTATAAGTGGTCTTTTTCCAGATCAAGTATACGCCCGATCAAGTTTTGTCTCAACGAAAGAATATTACGTCTTCCGAAGTCTTCAAATTTAAATTCTTCTGTTACCTCCTCGCCGATCTCAAAGTCAGGCTCGATCTTAATGGCATCAGAATATGCTATTTCCGTATTTGGGTCCTCAACCTCTCCGTCATCAACGATCTCCTTGTTCAAGAAGATCTGAACATCTCCCTTGTCGATATTCACGATCACATCAATGTGCTCATCCGTGTTGAACTTCTTCTTAAGCATTGAACGGAATACATCCTCCAATACTCTTTGCATCGTTTGTTTGTCAATATTCTTAAGTTCCTTAAACTCCGAAAACGACTCAATCAACTCTATGCTATCCATAACAGCTTATTTATTTATTCTACTATTTAAATGAAATCACAACCTTGGCATCTTTCACATTTCCCATAGGGATCTGGATATCTTCCACGATTGTTTCTTTTTTCTTTTTTCCTTCTATTTTCTCTTTCCTTGTTGTTTCCACAACAATTTTATCACTGTCCGCCTGCTTCAAGACACCCTGAACAGACCCTCCTTCGTTCAACTTAACCTTTACCTCTCTTCCAACATTCTTCTGGTACTGAGCCAAGACCCTAAATCCCTTATCTAAGCCGGCAGAAGAGACGTTAAGTTCAAAATCTTCCTTTTCTCGATCCAGGTTATGCTCAATGTTTCTAGAAACCTTGATGCAATCCTCAACCGATACATTTCCGTTCATTTTATCCAATTCCACAGAAATGACATTACTTGAAGAAATCTTCAATTCTACAACGAACAGATTCGGATCATGCTCAGCGATCCTTTCCGCAATCAATTTTTCAACCTTTGATTTACTAATCATATTGTATAAAAAGAGGGGACTTTCGTCCCCTCATTTGTACTATTCCGTAAAATGTGCAACAAATATAGGACATTTTTTTTAATTGGCAATAGGTCTGAAATTCAAGAGAATATTCTGAGTTTTGTAAAAAACTAATGTATGCTTGTAGAGATTGGAGATAAGATCGTGTCAACAGAAATTTTTGAGCGGAAGTTCGTTTGTGATCTTAACGCTTGTAAGGGGGCCTGTTGTATTGAAGGAGATGCAGGGGCACCGTTAACGATAGAGGAGGTTGATTTACTCGAGGAAGCTTACGAGCAGGTAAAACCTTATATGCGTCCTGAGGGTATTAAAGCAGTCGAAGAGCAGGGTGTTTTCTACATGGATCAAGACAACGAGCCTGTTACCACACTCGTGAATGGTGGCGAATGTGCCTTTGTTTTCTTTGATGAGCAAGGGATTACGAAGTGTGCTGTAGAACAAGCGTATAACGAAGGGAAAATTACGTTCAAAAAGCCTATTTCTTGTCATCTCTACCCCATTCGTGTAAGAAAATTCCATGATTACCAGGCTCTTAATTACGACCGCTGGTCAATTTGTGCGCCCGCCTGTGCCTGTGGAGAATCCCTAAATGTTCCTGTGTTCAGGTTTTTAAAAGAACCTTTAATTAGAGCTTTTGGTGAAGATTTTTTCAGTGAGCTGGAGATCGTTGAGAAAGAACTCAAGAAGTAAGTTCAATTCTTGAAGATCATGAAATAAAAAACCCCTGATAATTCAGGGGTTTTATTCACTTGTAATGAATTACGGCACAATTATTAATCAATACAAGATTCGTTATAGTGCTTTATTCTTAAAGCCCACACATGTAGCAAGGCTGAATTCGTGGCGCTAATCACCGGTTGTTAAACCGTTTCTTAAGCCCCACACATTTCACATCCTTCAGGATCATCCAAAGAACATGCTACTTGTGCTTGCGCTTCCTCTATTGATGCAGCAGTTGGTTCAGCGATTGCGTTCTTATCAATTGTAAACTTGATCGCATCCGTTGCCGCCTTCGTTCTGAGGTAATACATCCCTGTCTTCAATCCTTTTTCCCATCCATAGAAGTGCATAGACGTCAATTTCCCGAAGTTTGCATTCTCCATGAAGATGTTAAGTGATTGAGACTGACAGATATATGCTCCACGGTCTGCAGCTTGATCAATGATCGCTTTTTGTGATATTTCCCACGCAGTCTTATAAAGATCCTTCAAGCGTTGAGGAATCTCGTTAATGTTCTGGATAGAACCATTTGCCGCCATGATTTTTTGACGCATCTCATTGTTCCACAAACCTTCTTTAACCAAGTCTTTTAACAGGTGCTTATTTACGATGATAAACTCTCCTGAAAGCACTCGGCGTGTATAAATGTTTGATGTATATGGCTCAAAACACTCGTTGTTTCCAAGAATCTGTGCTGTTGAAGCTGTAGGCATTGGTGCCAATAAAAGGGAGTTACGGATACCATACTCTTTTACCTCCTCTTTCAACACATCCCACTCCCATCGAGATGTAGGTGTTACACCCCACATGTCGAACTGGAACACACCTTTTGATGCCGGTGAACCTTCAAATGTTTCATAAGCACCATCAACCTTAGCAAGGTCCTTAGATGCAGTCATCGCAGCATAATAGATCGTTTCAAAAACCTCACGGTTCAATGCTCTTGCTTCTTCAGACTCGAACGGATAACCCATTAAGATGAATGCATCTGCAAGTCCTTGAACACCCAATCCAATCGGACGGTGACGCATATTTGAATTCTTTGCTTCAGGAACCGGATAGAAGTTTCCGTCAATGATCTTGTTCAAGTTCAATGTTGCTTGATAAGTCACATCAAACAGTTTGTTATGATCAAATGTTCCTTCCTCAGTAATGAATTTAGGTAATGCGATAGAAGCAAGGTTACAAACCGCTACCTCATCTGGTGCTGTATACTCAATGATCTCTGTACACAGGTTTGATGACTTGATCGTACCAAGATTTTGTTGGTTTGATTTAGAGTTTGCAGCATCCTTGTACAACATGTACGGTGTACCTGTTTCAATTTGAGACTCAAGGATCTTAAACCAAAGGTCTTGTGCTTTGATCGTTTTTCTTCCTTTACCTTCTGACTCATACTTCGTGTACAACGCTTCAAATTCAGCACTGTGTGTATCAGATAATCCCGGACACTCGTGCGGACACATAAGCGTCCAGTCTCCGTTCTCTTTTACTCGTTTCATGAAAAGATCCGGAATCCACAATGCGTAAAATAGGTCACGCGCTCTTTGCTCTTCCTTACCGTGATTCTTTTTCAGATCAAGGAAATCAAAGATATCTGAGTGCCATGGCTCTAGGTACATTGCGAAAGATCCTTTACGCTTACCTCCACCCTGGTCTACATAGCGCGCTGTGTCATTGAATACACGCAACATTGGTACAATACCGTTTGATGTTCCGTTTGTTCCTTTAATGTAAGAACCGGTAGCACGAATGTTGTGTAAAGCAACCCCAATACCTCCGGCAGATTGTGAGATCTGAGCACATGATTTCAAAGTATCATAAATACCCGAAATGCTGTCTTCCTTCATTGTTAACAAGAAGCAAGAAGACATCTGTGGTTTTGGTGTTCCGGCATTGAACAATGTAGGAGTCGCGTGTGTAAACCACCCTTCAGACATTAAGTTGTACGTTTTAATCGCAGAGTCGATATCACTCTTATGAATCCCCACAGCCACACGCATCAACAT
>SBGS01000072.1 GCA_006226555.1 Bacteroidota bacterium | reverse complement strand
TACGGTATGCGCTCTTACGTCATGGCTTTGCTCAAATCAGGGCCAAATCGAGATCAGGATTCTGCAACAAGGTCAGCATTACAAAGGGCTCATCTCGATAATATAAAGAGATTAGCTGAGGAGGGTAAACTTGTTATGGCGGGACCATTTTTGGATGATTCAGAAATTCGAGGGATCTACATCTTTGCTGTTTCGACAATTGAAGAAGCTGAAGAGCTTACGTTGACCGATCCTGCTGTGAAAGCCGGTTCTTTGATTATGGAATTACATCCGTGGTATGGTTCAGCAGCCTTGATGGAGGTAAACCAAATTCATAAGCAGGTAGCAAAGATTTCAATATAAGGTTTAAAGAACAAGAACAAGATCTGATTGTAGGTTTGTAACCTAAGTATATATTACATCTTCAAATATGCTTATATTTGACAAAGTGAGAGTGTTCAGAAATATTAGTCTTTCTATTGCCATGTTGATCGTATTGGTCCATGGTTTCGTTCCGCATTATCACGAAGATGAGTTGAGTTTTGATCAACATGAATCCTACCATGACAATGGAGATCAAGACCTTTTAGATCGAATTGCACTGGCATTTCATGAACAATTTTTCTCAGAAGACCAGAGGGTATTTGATCTAAGCAATTCCGATCTTTCAGTAACGCATGATTTAACATCAAATAATGATTTCGGGTCGCTGAGCTGTTTTTCTTTCAGTCCCGAAGTGCTTTTGGTGCTCAAGGAAAAGGAAGCATTTGCTGATGTCTCTGCAGTTCTGATTCAAAAAGATCTTCTCAAAGGAACAGGACTTCGCGCTCCTCCCGTTTTGAACGTATAATCCGCACGTTCAAAGTTTCAATTTAATTCATATACAAATGATCGAAAAGTTAATTCACTTTTCGGTGAAGAATAAACTGATCGTTGGATTATTCACGTTAGCTGTTGCGGCGTATGGTGTTTTTTCAATGTTTAAATTACCATTGGACGCTGTTCCGGACATCACGAATAATCAGGTACAGATCGTTACCACTTCACCATCTTTAGCTCCACAGGAAGTAGAGCAATTTATTACACAGCCGTTGGAATTGGCCATGGCGAATATCCCTGGAATGGAGGACATCAGATCCATTTCAAGGTTTGGTTTATCTGTAATTACAGTTGTGTTCGATGAGGATGTCCCCATGCTGGAAGCTCGACAATATGTTAAAGAGCAACTCGATATGGCAAGAGGGGATATTCCAGAGTCTCTGGGGGACCCGCAAATGATGCCTATTACGACAGGTTTGGGAGAGATCTATCAATATGTCCTTACTGTTGATTCGGCGTACTCCGGACACTACAGTGCAATGGAGCTCAGGACTCTTCAAGACTGGATCGTTAAGCGGCAACTTATGGGAACCAAGGGAATCATTGAGGTGAGTAGTTTCGGAGGTTTCCTCAAACAATATGAAGTTTCCGTGATTCCAGAAAGATTGTTAGCGTTGAATACAACAATGAATGAGGTATTCGAAGCTTTGGAAGCGAATAATGAAAATTCGGGAGGAAGCTACATTCAAAAAGAGGACCGTTCATTTTACATCAGAACCTTAGGTCTCGCAAAGGACCTCAATGAAATAGGCTCTATCGTGATAAAAAAGAACGGAGATATTCCTGTAAGAATAAGTGATGTCGGAAATGTGAAGTACGGTGCTCCGCCACGTTTCGGAGCGATGACCATGGATGGAAAAGGAGAAGCTGTCGGAGGTATCACACTGATGCTGAAAGGAGCGAACTCTTCTGAGACCATTGATAATGTTCACGAACGGATCAGGCAAATTCAGAAGGCATTGCCTACCGGTGTACATATCTATCCATACCTTGACAGGTCGGTTCTGGTTGGAAAGGCCATTCATACAGTAAGTAAAAACTTAATAGAGGGAGGACTGATCGTCATCTTTGTGTTGATCCTTCTTTTAGGGAATTTCAGAGCAGGATTGATCGTTGCCTCTGTTATTCCGTTGTCCCTGCTTATAGCATTCATTTTCATGAACTTCTTCGGCGTAAGTGCCAATCTTATGTCTCTCGGTGCCATTGATTTCGGGATCGTAATTGACGGTGCGGTGATCGTCGTTGAGGGGGTTATACATTTACTCTTTGCAAATTATATTGGTAAGAAGCTGTCTCAAGCTGAAATGGATGCTGCCATTATCAAGACATCGGGATCGATCATAGGATCAGCGGCGTTTGGTGTACTTATAATAGTTGTCGTATTCGTTCCGATCATGACCTTAAGTGGAATTGAAGGAAAAATGTTTACACCAATGGCTCAGACCGTGAGCTTTGCCATACTCGGAGCTTTATTCTTATCGATGACCTATGTACCGATGATGACCTCATTATTCCTAAAGAAGGAGATAAAAACAAGTGTTTCGTTTGCAGACAAGCTTATGAACTTTTTAAAAGGTCTATATCAGCCCGTATTGAATTTTGCGCTGAAGCGCCCGAAAGCAGTTATCGTTTCCGGAATTTTTCTTCTCATCTCAGCTGCGATGATCTTTACACGTATGGGAGC